>PAFS01000024.1 GCA_002705325.1 Gammaproteobacteria bacterium
CAAACCGACCGAATTTTCGTGCGGGGCGTCCAGGGTGCGTATAACCTTCAGCAAGAACTGGAGCGCCTCAGGTCTCAGCCACGTGTGCGGAAAGCGAACGACCTAAGAATGGTCGACGGCCCACAAGCGTACTCACGCCACTACGTCGAACCCAAGGACGGGATCACTCAAACATTTCACCTGCACTTGGAAGAGTACAGCCCCGGCGGAAAATCTCAGAAGCACGGGCACGTCAACGAGGCCGCGTTCTACATCCTTGACGGCCAAGGGTACGAGATCCACGATAATATTCGTTATGACTGGAGCGCTGGTGACGTCGCGATTGTGCACAATAACTGCGTCCATCAGCACTTCAATGCGAGCGAAACGGAGCCAGCGAGAGCGCTCGTAATCAAAACCAAACCAATGTACCTGTTCCTCAATATGCTATTCCAGCAGACCGTAGAGGCGCGACACAAGGACCCGGTGCCGGGCCAAGAAGGGTTCGAACCCCGCGAGGAAGAACTCGACTATAACCATCCAGAGGGAGGCTACTAATCATGGCGTGGCAAGAATCCAAGTTCTGGCTTGAGGGCTCAGAGAACATGCTTAAGTACCAGGAGACGCTGCATGAAGCGCTCACTGCTGACGAGCGAAACTCTAAACGTAAGAAGGTAGTCCACCCAAACGAGATGCCCTGGGAGTTGGCTCCACAAGGGATCCTGAAGCATCTGATTAATGAGCAGATGAATACCCGCATGGAGACAGTCGACGCATACATGCAGGTCATTCCTCCTGGTAGCCGTTCTGGTAAGCACAGACACCTCGCCGAGGAGTGCCTCTATGTACTCGAAGGATACGGCTACGATCTCCATCAGGACTGTGACGTTGAGATTACCGATACCTACCACTGGAAGGCGCAAGACGAGGTCAAGAAGTTCGAGTGGGAGGCTGGGGACGTGATTTATATACCACCAAACACGATCCACCAGCACTTCAACGGAGATCCTGATCGTCCGGCGAGACTTATCTCCGCGACAAACCGTGTGTACTCGATGTGTGGCTTGAATGATCTCGAGCAGCTCGAGAATGCGCCCGAGTACGTCCCTGACACCAACATCGACGCCGAATGGGTAAGGAGGCTAATCGCTGAGAAGGTTAACGCCTGATGATCATACTGGGGTCCTTCCTGTCGTTCCTGAGTGCCGCGTTTTTTGGTTTCAATGCGGTCATGATGCGACGGGGGGTGCTGACAGGTACGGCACTCCAAGGGCTCAGCTTCACCCTCCCCCTCGGAACCCTCTTCTTCGGGATCACTTCCCTTGTTCTCCTGACACCGGCAGATGTCGAGGCACTCGACTGGACGGGGGCTTGGTACTTCATCGGTGCGGGGGTCATGCACTTCCTAATCGGACGTTACACCAACTACAAGTGTACCAAGGCGGTTGGCGCCAATATCGGTGGACCTATTCAGCAATTCACCGTCGTTGTATCGGTGGTGCTCGCGATTTGGATACTTGGCGAGTCCATCAACTGGTTAGGGTGGATTGGAATCGTCCTGCTAACAGTGGGCCCTCTGGCGGTAGCAAGGGAAAAGAAGAAGAGTAAGGTCGAAAAGCTTGAGTTCGAGTTCAAACTCCTGGAGGGCTACGCCTACGGGATTACAAGTTCCATCTGCTATGGCGCAAGCCCCGTATTAATCGCCCTGGCTCTGGAGGTCAGCACGTGGCAGCTCGCACTATACGGTGCATTCCTAGGCCACCTGGCGGCGTCCCTAGTACTACTTATCATTGTCCTCGCGTTCGGTTTGATCGGCGAGATCAGAGCGACCGATAAGAAAAATATCCCATTTTTCTTGCTCTCGGCCCTGTTTGTATTTTTGTCTCAGGGCCTACGGTATGTCGCGCTCGCACTCGCGCCGGTCTACATTGTGTCTCCAATGCAAAGGACGTCGACCATTTTCAGGGTCATCTTTAGCAAAATATTCAATCCGACAACCGAGCTTTTCGGTATATGGATCTGGATCGGAATCGGAGTCTCACTGCTTGGCGCGGTCCTCATAACGATCCCGGAAAAATTGGTAACCGCATTTTTTGGCTTTTAGGAATATCGTCATTTGCTCACTTACAATTCTGAGGTCTCGCAAGAGTTAAGCCTCAGAACAATCCAGATACACCATCCACCGTCAATTATTTTTGGCACGCTCAGCTTGACCCATCGCAAAGTTCAGCGACTTAATCTCGGTGTAGCTGAGCATTTCGTCGAGACCCTCCTCCCTTCCGATTCCTGAGTTCTTATAGCCCCCATAAGGTTGCCCACGGTAATGGTTCCCAATCCCGTTGACCCACACATAGCCGGCTTCGATGCTACGAGATAGTTCCATCGCGGTGAAGTAATTATTGGTCCAGACCGCTGCTGTGAGTCCATAGGTCGTCGAGTTGGCAATCTCAATCGCATCGTCAAGGTCGTCGTATGGCATCAGGCTCATAATGGGACCAAACACTTCCTCTTGAGCAATACGCATGTTAGATGTCACGTTACCGAACACTGTAGGCTCAACGAAGAAGCCACCCGGGCACCCGTCGATCTCCATCGCATTACCACCAAGCAACAGCTCAGCACCTTCATCGCTAGCCATCTGGATGTAGTTCAGGACCTTCTGATACTGGGCCTCGGAAACGACCGGACCCATCTTGATAGAGGTATTCAAAGGGTGACCTACCTTCACCTGCTTGACCCGTTCGACAACTTTTTTACTGAGCTCCTCGTACTGGGAGCGGTGGATGATGAGACGGCTTGTCGAGCCACAGGATTGCCCTTGCCATCCGAAGTTCATCCCGTTGGTGGCAGCCTTAATAGCGTCATCAAGATTCGCGTCCTCACATACGATAAATGGATTTTTACCACCGAGCTCAAGGCTGACGTGCTTGACCGCCGACTCAGCCGCCGCTTTCTGGATAGCCATCCCGGACGCGACTGAGCCGATGAACGCGATCCGTTTCACCCGAGGGTCTCTCACCAGAACCTCGCCGGTCACACGGTCACCGGTCACGATGTTGATGACGCCTGGCGGAGCAACCTCGGCGCAAATCTCAGCGAGAAGGCTCGCAGACAGTGGCGCCTGCTCCGAGGGCTTCACGACAATCGTATTCCCGGCAATCAACGCCGGAGCGATCCTTGACGCTGCGAAGCCAATCGGATGATTGAACGGGATAATCCGTCCCACGACACCATAGGGCTCCCTCAGAGTCAGATGGATATTCTCGGGAGTCGATGGAACAGTCATTCCTTTGAGCTCGTAAGCAAGCCCACAGTAAAAATGCATCCGCTCGACGGCCTTATGAACATCATTCGTCATGGGTCCCACAGTGTTCCCGGTGTCGAGTGCCTCGATCTTGGCAAACTCGTCAGCTCGGGCCTCAAGTCGCTGCGCGATCTCCTCAATCAATGCCACGCGTTGCTTTTGGCTGGTCTTTTTCCATGCCTTGAAGGCTTCCTTGGCTGCCGTTACTGCCTCAGTCATCTCCTCGGCTGAGGCGTTGGGGACCTTGCCTATCAGCTCCTGGGTGGCGGGACAGTGGCTATCGAGCCACTGATTACAATTGGACCCTCGGAGCTCTCCGTTGATCAACATTTTACCTTCAAGTTGCTCGGTCACTTTGAAACGTTCGTCTATTTCCACAGCTAGGACTCCGGTTAGTTTTAGTTCAATAGTCAAAGGATGCATCGAAACCAGTTAGCGAACCAATTCAGAATCATGTTTGGGGCGATTCGGGGTCTATTTTGATCGTTCAGAGTCGAGTTGCGCTAACTTCTCTGACGTGTACCGATCACCTTGAAATCGATACGTATTAAGCAAGCTCTCTAATTGGCCAACCTGCTCGTCCGAGAGCGGTGTTGTGGCCCCCTGATCATCCCGCCAGTGTGAAAGTTCTGAGGTACCAGGGATAGCTCCAACGTGATCGCCGCGTGACCACAACCAGTTGAGACACACTTGTGCGAGGGTCATCCCCCAGTCGAGACCTAGCATTTCGATTTGCTCGAGGACTGTCAGATTGTTTGTGAACGCGTCCCCTCGAAAACGAGGCATCCCGTGCCGGATATCGCGCTCCGAGAGTTTCGCCATGTCGCGGACACTGCCCGCCAAAAAACCACGCCCGACAGGGCTGTACGCAACCATTGCAATACCGTTGGTCTTGCAGTAACCGAGTACGCCATCCTCCACCCGCCGGGACCACAACGAGTACTCTGATTGCAGTGCGTGGATTTTGGTGACAGACGCAGCCCGCTTTAGCGTCGACCGACTGACCTCAGAAAGCCCAGCATATCGGACCTTGCCGTCAGATATGAGACGATCAATAGCGCCAATAGACTCCTCCACCGGCACCCGTTGATCGACTCGGTGCAGATAAAAGAGGTCGAGTACTTCCATACCCAGCCGGGACAGGCTCTCCTCGCAGCTCCGGATGATCCTATTGGGGTCACCATCAATCTCACGAGACCCGTCCGGGTTCTTATACATCCCAGCCTTGGAGGCGAGAAACACATTCGATCGTGACATTTTCAAGGCGGTACCTACCAATATTTCATTTTTGCCACCGCTGTAGGTGGCGGCCGTATCGAGCATGACATTGCCTTCGCTTACAATCCTCTGAAGGAGCGCCCTCGCCTTGTCCGGAGCAACAGGTTGGTAAGCCTGGGTGAGACCCATACAGCCGTAACCGAGCCGGGGGATGCGATCTGATCCGATAGTTATGTGATTCATGGCCTTCTCATTAGTTTAACTTGGACCCGCTATTAAACAGGATCGACTTGGCGACAACTGGGACAAGGCCTGTCTGGTTGATAACCTCACCGATATCAACAAAGTCAAAGTCGACCTGATCGAGTCCGTCCAAACAAATGACCGGTTTCTGGTAACCCATTTCCTCGACGAAATGAATCCCGATAAGCCCCGCGATATCCTGCCTAAATAGCAAAGTAATCGGCGTATTAAGACCCTTTAGGCCCTCAATCACGCCACGGCAGAACGCGTCGGCACGTGAGTAAGTTAAGGAACCGAGCCAATCGATCCCAAGAGCGCGAAGGCCGTGGTCGCCATTAAACAGCGCCTTGGAGACCGAATCTTTGACCAATCTCGTAATTGTGTGTTGATCAAAATCCTCTGCGGGTACCGTAACCGATGAAACTGGTGCATTGCGTATCGGTAAAAGACGCTCATCAGAGATGAAAACGGTGTTACCACTGACCTGCATCCGCTGCTGAGACGCTCCGAGGACAGTTGCCCTGATTGGATCATCGGCGACCTCGATTTTGTATCCGGCGTCCTCGAGCATGTCGCGGGTCTTGAACGCCAGACGTTGCCCAAGGTCGTCGCACTCCACCGAGGATTCGATGTTCGTGATCCACTGACTGACACCGCCACTCAGAATCACCGTACCGCTAGTTGGAAACTCTGTGATCGAGTCAAGACGCTGCGCGTCACCCAGATCATAACCCTGCACTGCTCCCAGCACCGTCTGGGCCATCCGATCGATGATCTGCTCAAGCTCCACAGCTGATAACTCCGACCCGTACTCAGGTAGCTGGTTATTTGCAGTATAGAGAGCGAGGTTTGGCTCGGCGTGGCCGACGTATCCGTCGTCAGTGAACTGAAGGATGCGGCCACCGACCTCAATCGCCGTAAGCTCTGTCACCTTCCCATCAACACACCTTGTGATCTTCGTCGTCCCACCCCCGATATCCACGTTCAAGCAGTCACCCCCCACCGACTCCTGAACCGTCCCGGATCCGTAGGCCGCCATAGTTGACTCAAGACGGTCTCCGGCACTGATCGAAATAAACTTCCCAGAGAACGAGGCCAGCAGATCGGCGATCTGCCTGGCATTGTGACGCCGTAACGCGTTCCCAGTCAGAATAACGACCCCAGACTCGATGTCATCACGGTCGACGTGCGCCTTGAGCAGAGAATCGTCGATCATTGACTCAAGATCGGTCCGGATAATAAATGCATGACCGTCGCCTCCGAAGGGTGTCTTTATGACTGGGCTCTGGTACACGACCTCCGTACTCGACACTGTGTACCGGTTATGGCCACGCACCATTGTCAACCGAGAGATAGACACGTGAGAGGTCGCGGAACCAATGTCAAGCCCGAGTGTTAATACCTCAATGATATCTGACTCAACAAGTGCACGATCGGCCGATGTAAATCGTATGGGCTCACTCATCAAGACTGTGCCGCAGGCTTCTCGTAACGATGTGGCTCCATCCGGGATACAGCACCGTTGGCTTGCAACTGTTTTTGAAACTCAGCTCTGATATAGTCGTCTTCCATCCAATAAGGGATCGATGTGCCGCCCTCCTGTATATCCATCGCCGTATAGTCGGTCGTTTTCTGACCGGGTGCGGCACCGGGCAGCATACTCGGGTGGTTCGGACCGAACCAGGCCGTCAGACGAAACGGCTCGTCAGACACGTTAAAGTGCTGGTGATACCAACGTGCGCCACCCGGCGCAGCACTGACACAACCACCATACTCGTAGTCTACACGGACCACCTCGTCACCCTTGCCGTCTCTCCAAGGATTCACACCCAGTTGCTCGGGCCATGTGAGGGTATAACCCTTGCCGGTCAGACAGAACAGGATCGCGGCCGAGGTGTGAGCGTGTGCCTTCGAGTAACGCCCAATCTCGTGCTGACCAATCCAAAGATAAAACTTGTTCTTGGTCATGTGCGGCTCGATCCGCCGATAACCAGGACTCCGACGGTTGTCTAACGGCAGGTCGGCTTTCACAATGTCTGCCATGATGTTGGTCCGCCGCATTGCCAGCCCGCGGATTGGGTCCGGCTCGATCTGGGTCTTCTCCTCGAAGAAGTCGCTGAGTGAGTCATCAAATCGATTCCCAAAACGGTAATCGCAGTTGAAGATAAAGTCCGTGTCGCCAACCAGATTCATCAAATTGGGGGCGGTCGTCCCGGCAACAAAAATTACCCGCTGACCCGACAGGTTAATCATTCGGTGGTACGCGTTCACCGGGATCGAGAACAACGAACCTGCCTGCCACTCAAACACCTGCTTATGCTTCTCATCGTGCCACACCTCACACACGCCACGGCCCTCGAGAATCATGATGTTCTTCTCGTAGATGTGACGCTCGATGTTGAGCTCTTTACGCGGTGGTATTTCCACCACGTACATCCCCCAGGTCCCCTCGGTACCATACAGCTGGACATAGGTTCCGTTACCACCCAGTCTATCCCACGGCCTCATCGGGAGATCCTGACAACGCTGGACGCCAAAGTCTCGATACACAGGAACACCCTCAGACTCCATAAATAAATCATAGTCAGTCTTCGGACGCCCAAAAGTCCCGTGACCCGCGCGCTTCTCATCGGTTGGTTCTACCCACTCAGTACCCATAACCTTATCTCCCTTGTAATCTCTCTAATAAAATGTCACCAACGACACACCTGTCGAGGCTAGACCTGCAGCAGCGAGCTGCTTTACGGATGGTCGAATCTCGAGCCTAAAAATGGCGACGGACAAGAATATAGCGATGAACGTCTCCAGCGAACCGATCATCACAACCGTCGATAGTTCCTCGTAGGTCAGCGCCGTAAAGAAAAGCACCTGCCCAATCGACATTGATGCACCGATAGCCAAAGTAATCGGCGCTATATTCCGGACCCCCTCAATCACGAATTTCCTATACGACTCAAAAGGGACCGCCAGGATCAAGTAAAAAAATATGCCCGCCATTGCGCTGATAAAGGTTCCAAACGCTGGGGTACCTAGGGTAATGAGGCCATTCTTTCGAGCGATGTAGGACACCGCGTACGCGAGGCAAGATAATATTCCCGGGATATAGAGAGGGGCGACCGTTGCCCAATCCTTCGGAGCGTTTTCGGTCTCATGCTCATACTTGCGGCTCTTGTCGGAAATCAGCAAAACTATCGCCAATGCGAGCGCTAGCACACCCAGCGTCTCCTCCCAGATCAGTGTCTCACCCAAGATGATCACCGCTAATAGGATGGAGAAAAATGGGTTCATTTTCTTTACCGTCGTTCCGCGAGTCACACCAAGTAGGCCGATGGATCGAAAGACCAGCGTCCGGCCAAACACCATCGCAAACAAGCCCGCAACACAAAACCACAGAACTCCCTCAGAGAGCTTCGGGTCATCAACACTCGGTAACACCCCATTCTCAAACACGAGAAATATGGCGAACGACACCCCGACGGTCATGACGACCGACAGAAACGCTCCATCATTTGGAAGACCGCGTCGTTTATTGGAACTAATAGCGATGCTCGCGAACGCGAAACTGAGCGCGGAGGCGAGCGCGCATATCTGTCCGAACGAGCTACCTAGAGCCATCGATCCAGTCTTTGCCATCGGCGTTGCGCGCCTCTCGCTCGACCTTCGCGGTCTGCGCCCTTTTGGCTAACACTTGGAGCAGCTCCAGATCCAACCCGTAACGTTGCATCACGTCCTCAACGATCTGCATGTCTTTGGCGGCCCAGGTGAAGGTCATCTTCGACCAGTCCTCCATCGCAGCGCTTCGTCCGCTTGAGAGCAATAGAACGTCTCTGAGGTACTCAAGATCCATGTCATACGACTCGGCGATCTGGGCGCTCTCGAGCAGACCGACCCCATTGAGCCACAGAAGTAGGTTATTGATGGCTTTAGTCACCTGCCCTCGACCCACGGGACCCATCAGTTTAATGTCCGAGCAAAACGTGCTCAGCGAGGGTTGTACCTTATCAAGAGTCGATTGCTGACCTCCTACCATCGCCAATAGCGTACCGTTGTCTGCGGCCCATCCCCCTCGTGCAATCGGAATATCTAAGAACTCGATCCCCTTGGCGGCAAATTCGTCCCCAAGCTCGATCATCAACTCTGGGTCACAAGTACTGTTAACGACGATGACACCGTCCGAACGACTGGAACTTAAAAGACCATTCTCACCACGACAAATTTTGATAACCTCAGGATCAAACCCCACTGCGATGTAAATAATCGCGGCCTCAGCGAAGACGGCCGCTGGCGACTCTCTTAAAACCGCGCCCAGTGCCAGCGCCTTGGTCTGCTGTGTGTCGGCCTGTTCGCAGCATGAGACGGCGTATCCGCCTTTAATCAGGTGTTTTATCTGGGCAAGCCCCATCCGGCCTGCACCTATTAATCCAATCGTTTCTCTTGTCATAGTTTTTACCACATAATTTTCTATAGTGAACACTACTGCAAATTCGGAAGAATCAATTCAAAAGAATTGGTTGCACACCCAAACAAGACCGATATTTGTGACTCGGTAACTTACGTACACAATAGATAGAAAAAGGGGATTACCATGAAGATCAGTCCACTTGCTCCCGCGATCGGAGGGCGAATCGAAGATTGCGACCTCACCAAGACACTTAGCGCGTCAGAGGTGAAGGAGATACAGAACGCGTTCCTAGAGCACGCGGTCCTGCTATTTCCAAGTCAGCAATTGACACACCATGACCAACTCAGTGCGGCCCAAATCTTTGGAGAGTCTGGCACCTTGCACAGGCCCAGAGAGTTTCAGCCAAAGGCATACCAGTCCCTGCCAGACGGTATCATGATGATCTCAAATATCCGTGAGGATGGNGTCCCAATCGGATCCTTGCCCGACGGTGAGATGATGTTCCATCACGATATGATCCATCGGGAGATACCAGACAAAGCCACCTTACTGTACGCCGTAGAGATCCCATCTGTTGGTGGTGATACATGGTTTGCGAGCGGCTACGCCGCATATGAGTCTTTGCCAGANGAATTGAAAACGCGACTAGACGGACTGCACGCGCGACACAAATACCACTATGGGTCGACACAAAAAGGCGATGANAANGGGACNCCCGCCTTCGGAGAGGCGACCCATCCCGTNGTTAGAACAAACCACGAGACTGGCAGAAAGTGTCTCTACGTGAACAGACTCATGACTGACTCAATCGTTGGGATGGATGATANCGAGAGTCGAGACACACTTGAGTANCTGTTCGATCACTGCGAGCAANATAAGTTTGTNTACAAGCATCAGTGGACCGTGGGGGACCTGATTATTTGGGACAATCGTTGCTCAATGCATGCACGAACTGACTTTCCCGGCGGCGAGCGTAGGTTGTTGTTCCGCACGACCGTCAAAGACACACAAGNACCAGCCTAGGGAGTCAAATAATGAAAAATCTGGATGNAAGAGTCGTCATCGTCACGGGCGGTTCTGGAGGCATCGGAATCGTTGCATCCGAGCTAATGGCGAATCGTGGTGCGCACGTGGTTCTTGCTGAACTTGATGGGAAGAGAGCCCAGACGGAGGCAGAACGACTGCTAANCCAGGGACTCAAAGCAACCGCGATNCAGACCGACGTCGCTAATANGGAATCTGTTGAAGCCATGGTTCAGAAAGTAACNGGCCAAATCGGGCGGATTGATGGNTTGGTAAATAATGCGGCCATGTTCTCTCGAGTTCCAATGTCTCGCGTCGGATCTCTTGAAATCTCTGAGGCAGAGTGGGACAAAATGATGGAAATCAATGTCAAGGGTGTTTGGAACGTGTGTAGCTCCGTCGTTCCTGTCATGAAGACACAAAAATATGGAAAAATAGTCAACATTAGTTCAGGAACGGCGTTGAAAGGGTCCCCTTCTCGTATCCATTACGTGACCTCAAAAGCNGCCGTGATCGGGTACACCAAGTCCCTAGCCATGGAACTCGGCGAGCACAATATTTACGTCAACTGTATCGCGCCCGGGAGCACTCTGGCTGAGGAGGACCCAACCCCAGAGATCATCGCAGTTCGCGAAAAAGCAGCAGCCTCACGTTGCATTAAACGTATTCAAACACCTGAAGATCTCGCAGGCCCAATCNCATTCTTTATCGGACCAGATAGCGACTTCATAACCGGCCAAACTCTCGTCGTCGACGGCGGAAGTTGTCTTCACTGATTCCTCTGGATGTGCACAAAATCGTCAAACCAGCGGGCTCCTTTCAGCTCTTGGATTCGCTCAACCTCGGCCTTCAAATCGTCGATCACATGTTCCAGTTGAGAGTCATGGATATCAGCAAATTCAACCATGTTGCACAGTTGTATATGCATGTTGACCAGCATGTAATACGCGTTATTCTCAACCATCAGTGCCCGNGAGCGATCGGGAGATTCCTGCATCAACTCATTTGTGACCTTGGCAAACGCCTTTAAATCAAAGATTCTATTTGACATGACATGTCCCCATAACGATGTAACAACGACAGCACGAGGTATCTATGGNTAGAGCACCTTTTCATCTAGCATTCCCTGTCTCTGATCTGGAGGCAACCAAAGATTTCTTCATTGACGTACTTGGTTGCAGGACAGGGCGAACGTCCGACCGATGGNTTGATTTCGATTTCTTCGGACATCAGGTCGTCGCGCATCTTGCAGAAGATGAAATAATCGATGCGCCGACCAATCCAGTCGATGGCAAGCAAGTTCCGGCGAGCCATTTCGGAGTGATTCTTGAATGGGACGATTGGCATCAGCTCGCCGATAAGTTGAAAGCGTCCAATATTGACTTTCTGATTGAACCGACTACCCGCTTCGAAGGTGAGGTCGGTGAGCAGGCCACAATGTTTTTTACGGAACCATCAGGAAACGCTCTTGAATTCAAATCGTTCAAAGACATGTCACAAATTTTTACGACTTAATCAGAGGCTGAGTTACTCGCCGTCGAGGACAGTGTCGTTAACGGCCACTCACAGGGGATTCACTTTGATTCATAGGACCACGTGTTTTCCGATGGCAGGCCTCTGTTTGACGTATTCATTGATTACGAAGCATTCGAGCCTTTCACCGGGACCGATTTACCAACGCGTGAACAGGTCCAATTGGTTTAAGAAACCTATCGCTCAAGGCTCCATGTTCTCAATTGGATGCCTCCAACTCAGGCATTTTTACAAGCAATACAAATCGATCAATTCTTTCCATCCGCACAAGCAGCTTTCGCAGTATGCCCTGCATCGATCGACGCACTCAAGAAGCTGTTGAAAAGCAAATTCGTACTCTAGGCATTGGGCACAGCGAGCAGGTCTGTGATGTCCGCGAGCATGGCATCGGCCCCATGGTGTCGCACCGCGATCGGAAACGCTTCTCCTCGATGGACCAGTAATACACTTGGATACCCATCGACCTCAAGCCGCCCAGCTAATTGCCGTTGCTCCTCATGCACAGCTCGAACATCATCGGATGCTAATACTTCAGCGAAGCTGTCACGACGAAATCCAAATGCCTCAGCCANGTCGCATAAGGTTTCAAAGTCCCAAACATTNNTNGCTTCCGNNTAATAGGCATCCTGAATTCGCTCACCGAAGGCTTCCCCACGCCCCGCGAGTCGCTCGGCGGCAATGACTGCTCGACAACTGATATAAGTTGTCCGTGGTGGNGGTGGTGTTTGCTCCCAATACATCTGATTAAANGTGACGCCACAAGTCGACTGAATGCGATCCCAGGTTCGCTTTAGGTATTCCACCATGTCTTCCGGCATTGGAACGTCTGAATCGGCAGCCAAACCACCAAGTAACGACACCACCGGCAGATTGTCAGGTAATCGTGCTTTTAGCGCTTTCCAAGTTGGGCGGAATCCATAACACCAGCTACACATCGGGTCATGTACGTAAATCAATACGCTCTCTGGCGCGTCCGCTTCAGTTGTCGTCACCAATCACTTCCATTGCATTACGGAGAGAATCAAGCCCAGCAGGGAATCCACAATACACAGCGATCTGCATACAGACATCCCGAATTTCTTCANGACTGACTCCGTTATTCAGAGCCCCTCTCACATGACCCTTAAATTCGTGCGGACGATTCAACGCGGCAATCATCCCAAGGTTGATCAAAGAGCGCTCGCGATCCGAGAGCGCTTCTCGGTTCCAAATCTCATCCCAAGCGACACGGGTCACAAATTCCTGCATTGGCATCGTCAGTTCATCAGCATGAGATAACGCCCGATCAACAAATGCATCCCCCATGACTTTGCGGCGCTTTTGCAGCCCTTTTTCAAAACTATCTTGGCTCATACCTTGATTCCGATGCATCCATATTTAGTTTCCAAGAATTCTTCGATCCCATGAGGTCCGCCTTCACGGCCGAGCCCTGATTCCTTGACGCCACCAAAGGGCGCCACCTCAGTTGAAATAATTCCGGTGTTGACCCCAATGATTCCGTAATCAAGAGCTTCATAGACTCGGAATGTTCGTGACAAGTCCTCNGTGTAAAAGTAGGCAGCCAGCCCGTAGGGCGTGTCGTTGGCTAATTGAATCGCTTCGGCTTCGTGATCGAAGCGGTAGATTGGCGCAACCGGTCCAAAGGTTTCTTCTGAGGCCATCCGCATCTCTTTGGTGACGCCCACGAGCACTGTCGGAGAATAAAATAACGGTCCAGCATCATGCGCTGATCCACCACAGACGGCGGTGGCTCCTTTTGCGAGCGCGTCGTCAACATGCGCTTCGACTTTGGCCTTGCCGTCAGCATTAATCAACGGACCAATGTCTGATCCCTCTGTCTTGCCATCAGCCACCTTCATCGATTTGACGCGCTCAACAAAGGCGTCCACAAATCGATCATGAATCCCGCTTTGCACCAAAATCCGGTTTGCACAGACACATGTTTGCCCTGCGTTCCGGAATTTACACAACATCGCTCCATCCACCGCCGCATCTAGATCCGCATCATCAAATACGATAAACGGTGCATTGCCGCCAAGCTCCAATGACAGTTTCTTCACACTGACTGCACATTGCCGATACAAGATTTTACCGACCTGTGTTGACCCGGTAAAAGTGACCTTCCGAACACGACTGTCTCCAGTCAAAACCTCTCCGATGCCCGGCGCATCCATCCCAGTCACACAGTTGATCACACCCGCAGGCATACCTGCCTGATTGGCCAACTCGCAAACAGCCAGCGCGGTCAGTGGTGTGTCCTCAGAGGGCTTAATCACCACTGTACAGCCAGCAGCAAGTGCCGGTGAGACCTTTCGAGTAATCATGGCTAATGGAAAGTTCCACGGAGTAATTGCTGCCACCACACCGACCGGTTGTTTGATTGCAAGGATTCGCTTATCGGTCATATGTGGATTAATCACATCACCATAAATTCGCCGACCTTCCTCAGCAAACCAGTCTACAAAGCTCGCACCATAAGCAACTTCCCCGCGCGCCTCGGCGAGTGGTTTACCCATTTCCTCAGTAATGAGCGCCGTCAACATTTCCGTATGCTCTGTAATCAGGTTGAACCACTCGCGAAGAATAGTCGCCCGTTCTTTGGCAGTCAGTGCGGCCCACGTTGGAAATGCAGCCTCAGCAGCATCGATCGCTTTCGCACAATCCCTCGCTGACAGATCAGCAACTGTCTCGACAACCTGCCCAGACGCTGGATTGATCACATCAAAGGTTGCGCCCGATGACGCGCTGACCCACTCTCCATTGATTAACGATAATGGTTGGTATAACGACATTTTTAAGTCACTCAAAACACACAATTTGACGAACCGCCTGGCCTTCCGCCAGTCGTTCCATCGCGGTATTAATCTCAGCTAACTCAAGCGTATGTGAAATCATCCGCTCAACAGGTAATAACCCTTTCTTGTGAAGCGCAATGAAATTCGGAANATCCCGTGATGGGACACAGGACCCCACGTACGATCCCATCAGAGCACGCTCCTCNGCAACCAATCTCGCTGCTGCAAGCGACAATCGATCGGATGGATTCGGTAATGCCGCAGTCACGGTGCGTCCACCGCGTCGAGTCACCTCAATTGCNAAACCCAAAGCAGGCATCACACCAGCAAATTCGGCNGCTAGGTGGACACCACCCGATGACAATGATTTCACCTGATCGACAGNNTCCGGATCTCTNGCATTCACAAAATGATCTGCACCTAACTCGCGCGCCAGCTCTTCCTTGTCAGGATTGGCGTCGATCGNAATNATTTGCCGTGCTCCGCCGGCATGAGCCCCTAATAANGCCGACAGCCCGACACCACCAAGACCAATGATTGCNACCCGCTCACCAGCATGCATTTTTGCGGTATTCAGGACCGCACCGCATCCGGTCAATACAGCACAACCAAAGACGGCTTGAACGGTTGGATCGAGATCAGAGTCGATCGGTACCAGACTCCGTCGATGGCTCACTGCATAGTCGGAAAAGCAGGAAATTCCCAAGTGATGATTGATCACTTCACCATTGACAGAAATCCGTTTTGCTCCGGACAACAAACTCCCATTGGTGTTGTGCTCGAGACCCNGTTCGCAAAGCGCCGGGCGACCTTCGGCACAGCAGTCGCAGTGACCACAACTGGGAACAAATACCATCGAAACCCGCTGCCCTATTTTCNGATCGCTTGATCCAGGTCCGGTCTTGACCACTTCCCCAACCGCTTCATGTCCGAGAGCAACCGGCGTTGGACGCGGACGATCACCGTTGATAACCGACAGATCAGAATGGCAAACGCCTGCCGCTAAAATTTTTACGAGCACCTCATCTGGACCTGGATCTGCCAACTCAGCCTCGATAATCTGTAACGGTTGAGTCTCAGTGAACGGCCGATCGAAGCCCATGCGTGGTAGTAACGAAATGCG
>PAFS01000003.1 GCA_002705325.1 Gammaproteobacteria bacterium
AGCTATCCCGCCAGTGCTTGTCGAGCAGCCCGCCAGCAATCAACTCGCGCTCCATCTGGCGAAGCTCCTTAAGTATCTCCCGTCCCTTGGCCGCGTTTGCTCGCCGCTTCTCAAGCTTGTCCTTGGTGAACTTCCCATGACGAAGGTTCGATGCCGAGATCCGCGATCTACCCTCTTCGGTCTTTGCACCAGTGCTGGCCCCACCATGTAGTCGGCAACGTCCGTTCTTCTCGTTGGCAGGACGCTGACACGCGGTGCCCCGACGTGTCTTCGCCCCACATCGCTGCCCCGGCCAATCAGGCCCGAACCGCCACTCGAGACCGATGGTCACGTTGTCTTTTGTCAGCATGAATATCACCCCGCTTATGAGGTGTTATTATACCGCAAACCGAGCGGCGATTCGAGGTGGGTGAAACCGGCAACGCTGCGCCTTGGCGATCATGGTGACCGTTGCTTCCAGCCGTCCATCTCATCAATCACGCCGCTTTATCAGATGCGCCGGGTCGTCACCGATCTCAGCCATCTTCTCTTCAAGGGAAGCTGTCATTGCCGTCACCACTTCACGGTATCCCGGGTCGTGATAGACATTGAAGAGTTCGAGTGGGTCTTTCTCGCAGTCGAAAAGCTCCCACTCCTTGTCTTCGCCACCGGCATTGGTGCCCTCAAGATCGTAGCCTTCATTGTACCAATATATCAGCTTGAAACGCTGGTCACGGATCCCGTAATGCGCATAGGCATTGTGGTCGGGGTCCCGATGCATCCAGTAGCGATGATAGGCCAGTTCTTGCCAGTCGTCGGGAGTCCTGCCGAGAAAGAGTGGCCTGAGTGAGCGGCCCTGCATGTAGCTTGGGATGGTGAGTCCTGCGTAGTCGAGGAAGGTTGGGGCAAAATCGACGTTGCAACACATATTTTCGCATATCCCCTGTGCAGCAATCTCTTGTGGATATCGGATCAGGAAGGGCACCTGAAAGCTTTCCTCATACATGAAGCGTTTGTCGAACCACCCGTGCTCACCGAGGAAAAAGCCCTGGTCAGAGGTGTAGATGACGATGGTATTGTCCGCTAGACCGGCCTCTTCGAGATAGTCAAGGAGGCGACCAACGCTTTCATCCACCGAATGGATCGTGCGCAGATAGCGTTTCAGATAGCGTTGATATTTGAAGCGGCTCAATTCCTCCTCGGTCTCGAATGTGAAGACCTCACCAGTGTCCTTGTCAATAAGCCTCAACCTGGACACATCCTCTGGATTGGGTATTTTCCGGTCAGTGCTATCCGGTCTGGTGCGTTCGCCAACCTCGCCCCCTCCCTCGGGCTGAACCAGCCCAAGATCGGCGTATTTCATGTCGTCTCTAATCCGCATTTTGGCCTCGCTGGCGGCCTTCGCGCGGTTCGTGTAATCGTCATTGAAGGTTGCAGGGATGAAAATATCATTCTGATAGAGGTCGCGGTTTTTCGGATGCGGTTCCCATTCACGATGGGGCGCTTTGTGATGGCACATCAGAAAAAAGGGCCTTTTCGTATCACGATTCTTGAGCCAGTCGAGGCTCTTATCGGTGATAATATCGGTGCAGTAGCCAGGCACCTCGATCTCCTCGCCCATCTCAATCATGTAGGGGTCGAAATACTCTCCCTGACCCGGCAGCACCGACCAAAAATCGAACCCCGTCGGCTGGTGCGCCCTGCCTTCGCCGAGATGCCATTTGCCGATGATCGCCGTCTGATAGCCACCGGCCTGCAGATGCTTCGCAACATTCGGCAGGCGGTTATTGATGCCGGTCTCCAGAGTATAGACACAATTCACATGGTTATAAGTTCCAGTGAGGATCGCCGCCCGGCTGGGCGTACAGATCGAATTGGTCACATAGCAATGGTTGAGGCGCATACCCTCTTGTCCGATCCGGTCGATATTCGGTGTTTGGTTCAGACCGTACCCATAGGCTGAAATTGCTTTGGCTGCATGATCATCAGACATGATGAACAAAATATTGGGCGTCACGATGGCCTCCATAAGTTTGCGTCTTGCAATACCATATTTTCCCATATAATATAAATTTATTCTCAAATATGGGAAACTATAATGAGCACTCCTGCCCAAAGATTCGTTGCGATTATGGAAGCACTGAGCAATGTGAGCCAAGTCGGCTCAACCGCCAATGAAATCGTGCAGCGCGCGAATCTTACGTCCTCAACTGGATATCGGATGCTGGCAGAGTTGGAGGAGTTAGGGCTTGTGCACCGCATCGGTGATCGCAAGCTGGTGGCGAATTTCAATTTTGAAAGGCAGGTGCGCCACCCCGGTCTCGACCCCAAAGAATTGGCGTATTTATGCAAAAAGATCAGCCTTGAGTTGACCTCATCCTCGGAAATAGTGGTGCAGAGCGGACAAAATCTTTTCTGGCACATCGTCCAACAGCATGAAGACCAGGCGATTCGGCCTAGGGCCTACCCCGGTTTCACGCGTGGCAGCTACGAGTTGGATTCGTTGTCAAGGATGGCTCTGGCTCATTGCAACTTGGCTAAGATACGCAGGGAATGGGACACATCTTGTTTCTTCTCTACAGGCATGTCCCCTCGAGAACTCGACTGGGCTGAAGCCAAACGGATGATCACCGATGTTGATCCGTTGGGGGTCGAGTTTGACCTGTTGGGAAATGCGCAAGGTATTCGCAGGTTCTGCGCTGCGGTTCATGCACCAAGTGGCGAGCTCGCCTGTCTTTTAACTGTCGCAGAGGCCGCAACACCACTTCGAGACCAGAATGCCCATGTGGCAAAGATCACGAATTTACTTGTGGCAGCTAAGGCCCAAGTTGAGCAGGGAAGTCTGCCTAGAAGGCCTGTATTGCCGTACAGATAGACTTCAACACAAGAAAATAACTAAAGGAGGATAATATGAAATGTAAAATGATTTGCGCGCTTGCAGCCGCAACCTTCGTTGCCGTGCCTGCACTTGCGGCAGATATCGTTTTGTCGATCGGTGCACGAGGTTATGGGCCGGCCGTGGAACGTAATCTCGAGAGATTTGCCGCGGTGAACCCTGATATGGATGTTCAGTGGAACAAGGTATCGGATGTACCTGGTGAAACCCGCAAGTTGTACGTTACTGGTTTGATGGCAAAGAGTCCAACACCGGATATCTTCGCTGTCGACGTGATTTGGGCCGGGGAATTTGCCCAGCGGGGATGGCTGCAACCAATGAACGGCCTTCTTTCTGATGAAGTGATTGGCAATTTCAATTCATCATTGCTGACTGCCTCGACTGTGGATGGAAAAGTACACGCTTTGCCGCTTTACACTGATGGCATTCACTTCTTCTATCGTAGCGACCTTCTGGATAAATATAATCTCGACGTGCCTAAAACCTGGGAAGACGTGCTAGCCGCGTCGAAGACCATCGTCGAGGGTGAGGGTAATCCACAGCTTTACGGCTTTGTTTCAATGTGGGCCAAGATCGAAGGTCTGTTCATGAACTGGCTTGCTTTTACCAATGGTAATGGTGGTGGGTTTTACGACTCCAAAGGCAATGTCGCCGTGAATTCCGCAGCGAACATCGAGGCCACCCAATATATGGTGGATCTGCTCCACAAACACCAAATGGCTCCACAGTCTATTCTGAATTCGCGTCCAAACGATGCCCGCACACTCTTTCAGCAGGGCCGCGCGGTGTTCCTTATGGTGCAAGATTTTGTGCATGCTCCCCTCAGCGCCGATGACAGTCCGGTTGCAGGCAAGTTTGACTTCACCCGGGTGCCATATTTCGCCGGCAATGAGGACGCAAACACAACCACTATGGGTGGTTGGTTCCTCGGCATTAACCCGAATTCGAAGAACATGAAAGAGGCTGCCGAGTTCATCGAACATTTTACCGCTTACGAACAGCAGCTTGCTGCCGCGGTGGAAGACAAACGCGCACCGACCATTCCTGCAGTGTACGACAATGCGATGATGGATGATGCCAAGGTTCTTGCCAAGTTTGGCACTAACTACAATTTCGGCGTGGTGCGCCCTTCGGCTGACACAGGTAGTAACTATCCGAAGGTATCGGAAACGATGCAGCTTGCTATCACCAACGCACTGAACCAGACAATGTCAGTTGCCGATGCGCTGAATGCGGCGCAGGCTGATTTGGAAGTCATCCTGGCGGACTAACTGGCTTGATTAAACCAGTCAGTTGCCCTCGGACCCGCTGCAGGTCCAGGGGCAACTGGCAACCAAGATCATTCATTAACTTGATACAAGATCATGCAGTAAGATGACATTTTTCTCGAAATCCCTTGACCAGCGCAGGGAATTTACTGGGCTGGCATTCGTCACACCTACATTGGTGGTGATTTGTGCCATCCTCGTCTACCCAATCCTGCAGTCGATCCTGCTCAGTTTTGGTGACTCCAGCCTTGATGGATCGCAGCCCTTCGAGTTTGTTGGTCTCAAGCACTATCATTCTTTGTTTCAGGATGACCGCTTCTGGAACTCGCTTTGGGTGACGCTGGTATTCACCGCCATTTCGATTCCGCTTGAATTGGTCCTGGGGATTGGTCTTGCCCTGTTGATGAACGAGCATTTCGCTGGCAAGGGTCTGGCGAGGCTGGCAGTGTTGTTGCCATGGGCCCTGCCAACGGCGCTAAATGCATTGATGTGGCGTTGGATGTACAATACAGACTATGGCCTGTTTAACGCTGTGGCACTGGAAAGTGGCATGGTGAGCCGTCCGGTTAATTGGCTGGGAGATGAAACGCTGGCCATGACATCAATGGTGGTGGTTGCGGTCTGGAAGACATCATCTTTTATGGCACTGATTATCCTCGCCGGACTTCAATCGATCCCGCGCGAGCTTTTCGAGGCTGGCCGCATCGATGGCATGACGCGCTGGCAGGAATTTCGTGAGATAACCCTGCCGCTTATCAAGGGGGCTATTCTTGTTGCATTGATTTTGCGGTCGATGGACGCCTTACGCACCTTTGAGCTTCCGTTCAATCTTACAGATGGCGGACCGGTTACGGCCACCGAAAGCCTGTCGCTTTATGCCTACAAGGTTATCTTCGACTTCATTGAATTCAACTATGGCGCTGCGGTGGTCGTGGTTCAGTTTCTGGTGATCTTTATCATGAGCCTGATTTACATCATAAGCTTGCATAACAAGGACTGAATTGTTGCAGAGACAATCAAGACGAAGCCTGTATTTGCTTGTGATCCTATCGGCAACTGTCTCCTTTCTGCCGATTGTCTGGCTCATTTTGACATCCCTGAAAACCAGTTCCGGCATCTATGCGTGGCCGCCTCAATATCTTCCAGATCCATTTACGCTCGACAATTATATAAAGATCATCACCAACTCACCCGAGCTTTTGTTTTATGTGTTGAACAGTTTCATCGTTGGGGTTGGCTGTACGGCGGTCACACTGGCGTTTGGTGGCCTGACAGGCTTTGCGCTATCGCGCCTGCAGATGAAATGGGCGACGGGTCTTATGCTGTTCATTCTGGCAGTCTCAATGTTCCCACCGGTATCGCTGCTGCCGTCACTCTTCAGGAGCTTCCTGGAACTAGGACTGCTCAATACCTATTCGGGGTTGATCATTGCGCATACTGGGTTGTTTTTGCCTTTTTCGGTGTGGATGCTGGCAAGCTATTTCCGCACACTTCCGGTCGAAATCGAAGAAGCCGCAAGAATGGACGGTATGGGTTTTCTGCGTATTTTCCTGCATGTTGTGGTGCCATTGTCATGGCCTGGCTTCGTGGCCACCGGGTTGATTGTTTTCATTTTCTCCTGGAATGAATTCCCGCTGGCACTGGTCCTGATGACCGAAAACGCGATGCGCACTGCGCCTGTTGGGATTTCACTCTACCCGGGCGAGTATGCTTTCCCCTGGGAAACAGTCTCCACCGCGACAGTCATTGCGATTATCCCGGTTATATTGATAACCGCCGTCTTCCAAAAACAGATTGTAGGTGGCCTCACCTCAGGCACTGGAAAGTGAAAGCAGATATGAGTGAAGTTAAACTGCAGCGTCTAGCAAAGTCCTATGGTGGGTTCGCCGCTGTAAAGGAATTCGATCTGGAGATTGGCAAGGGTGAATTTCTGGTCCTGCTTGGTCCATCGGGATGTGGAAAGTCTACTACATTGAGGATGATTGCAGGCCTTGAAAGCATTACTTCAGGCGACCTTTTCATCAATGGTAAGCGCATGAACGATGTGGACCCCAAAGATCGCGGGGTAGCGATGGTGTTCCAGAACTATGCGCTTTACCCGCATAGAACGGTGTTTGACAACATGGCGATGGCGCTGAAATTGAAGCGTGTACCAGCGGCAGAAATTCGCAAGCGAGTCGAACAAACTGCCGAGATGCTCGGTCTTATGGAGTATCTGGAACGCAAACCTGCAGCCTTGTCGGGTGGCCAGCGGCAGCGGGTTGCCATTGGCCGCGCGATCGTCAGAACCCCGGTGGTGTTTCTCTTTGACGAACCTTTGTCGAACCTTGATGCCATGCTCAGGGTAAAAATGCGCATGGAATTGCAGGAGCTTCATGAAGGCCTCGGGGTAACCTCAGTCTATGTGACGCATGATCAAGTTGAAGCAATGACACTGGCCGATCGGATCGTCATCATGAATAATGGTGTTGTCGAACAGGTTGGCACCCCGCGCGAGGTTTATGATAGGCCGTTCAATGAATTCGTTGCTACCTTCATCGGCAGTCCGACAATGAATATTCTTGACTTCGAGTTGCTGGAAAATGTGCCGGACAGCAATTCGAAAAAGGGCTGCTGGGTTACGCCATGTGGTAGTCTTTCTTTTCCCAGCTTGCCAGTTGATACAGGAACAAGGCGGAAAGTCCGGGTGGGGATACGCCCGGAACATCTGGAAATACTGGCAAAGCGGAAACAGATGTCCGGTCACGAAATCCAAGCAAGAGTTCAGCTTGATGAGCTTCTTGGCGCCGATGCTCTCCTGGTCCTCGCCGTTGGTGATGCCCGCCTCACAGCGCGCGTATCTGGCATAGATCACCCAAAGCGTGGCGATCACGTAACGCTAAATCTTCCTCTAGCACAGCTTCATGTATTTGACGCCGAAACTGGAATGGCTATTTAAGCCGTATCTTAAGTTTTCTATCGCAAGCTGACAGAGATTATCTAAACTGAGTTCGGGAACATTTTATTCCCCCTTCCTCCCCCCTCCATCACCCGCCGAAGGTCCGAGGCTCGACCACCCCAAACCTACGCCTCACCCCTCGAGCCAAATCAATCCAAATCTAGCAATCATCCCAAGTAACCCCGGTTCGGTGTCCATTGACCAAACTAATTGAGAATTCAACCNTGAAACCCTGTCCCTAGACTATCGCCTGTAGATCGCATCAAATGCTGTGCAACACTTTAATACA
Source organism: Gammaproteobacteria bacterium (assembly GCA_002705325.1). Next base: position 7,371 of record PAFS01000003.1, read on the forward strand.
TCGCGACAATACGCTCCTTGTAATCAAAAGGCTGGTAGTAGACCCTCACCAAATGGAAATTTAGGCCCAGTGGAGGATCGCAGGCGTCGCCAACATAAGCGAACCGCGTTGGCCAAACTAAGGGACGCCTTATGGGGCGGCCCTTTTTTGTGTCCTAATTTTTGCATCGCCTGGATGCAAAAACGGCTTTTGAATCTTGCATTAAAGGTCAGTATTACTGTCTTGTTGATTGAGTATTCCTCCACTGAGTCAGCCACTTTTTCGCCCCCATCACAATGAATGATGGGGGCGATTTTTATTACTAATAAACCCAAAAAATACGTTTTTATTCAGCTTCCTTTTCATTTGGCCAAAGGTAATGGCATAAGACTTGGCCCGAGGCGCAACGCCTGACCCAATCTAGCCTCCCCCTCAACCCAATTCGATTCAGATCGAGCAACTTGCCCCAGTAACCCCCGGTTCGGCGTCCACGAGGCGGGAGCCGCGAAGCTTGAACCTCGAGACGCTGCCCCAGGATCAGGGCCAAGGGCTGTTATCCAGACTGTTATCCAAAATAGGGCGTTGGCTGACAGATGCTGATCAGCTAAAATACTGAATAGATTGAAAGTCAGGTCTTGAATGGTCCCTAGGTAGGGCGTCGAACTCAGCCCCCGGGCACCATTTACCCAAAGATTCGTGGTTCAAGGTCCTGATTTTCAAGCATTGTGGTTGCCGGTCCACGTTGCACGAACCACGAATGTTTGTGTAACGTTGAATTTCGCCTATCATTGAAACTAAAACAAGGCAGTGCTCGCCTGTAGAGCATTCTAACGTAACCTCTCGGTTACCCCAGTTCGCCACTAGCCTGGGTTATCAAAAGGCAGGGAGACATGGACAAAGATCTATTTCGCAACACGCTTGCTACAAATGCGCTGTCAACTGGCAGGCCAAACAGGTCCAAAAAGCCAAATCGTCTCGGCGTTGTTTTTCTTCTTATCGTCCTTGCTTATATCTCTTTCGTTTTGGCGCGAGGGTGATTTGGAGCTTAACGGCACACGCCATCTCGTTCTCGCATGGGTGCCGATCATCTTAGCGGCCATGATAATCGGCAGAATTGTCGCCATAGCTTTAAACACAATACTGCGACAATTAGGGCTGGATCTCCCCTACATTGCTGAATTCATTGGAAGCCTGGCCGGTGCACTTGCTCTGGCATTTGTATTGAAAAAGCATCACATCCCAGTATAGGGTCTGCCGGATTAGGAACGGCTAGTGGTTGCTGACAATTGCTCTGATCCATCTAGCTTTGACCTCGAGGCCATATCCGCTTCCATATTTCTGGCCCACACCTGCGGTGGCCCAACCGCCGTCAGCCTCGCTGTAAATCCGTTCTTTAGCATCCACGTCAGAATTCATGACAGATCGCAGCTAGGCTAAATGAGTTGCGTGGGTAAATTGCCGCAAAAAAGGGGCCACTGTATAGGTGACCCCAGTTTCGACTATGGGTGTGTTGGTCAGATTGCGTTCACGGCTTCCAGAAGTGACTGCGGTTTCGAATGTGGGCAGGAATTTCTTCACTGTAAATCGGGACCAAAGTTCTGTAGCGTAAAAATCTGCAAATCGTTCGGCGCAGTAGGTATAGAAATGGACGCAGGTGAATTTTTCAAAAGCCCCCAGTCATGGGCTGACCCGAAGGCACTAGAGGAAACATTTCACGAAGATTTCATGCACCTCCGTGAAACTGAAATGCTCACGCGAGATGAGTTTCTTGAGTATATGCAAACCGACTTTGCAGATGCCACTGTCATTTCAACACAGGGAGAAATTCTCTACGAAGACGAGAAATGCGCAGTTTTCGAACATGTGGTGCGTCGTGCATCGGGTAAACGAAGAGTCACGCTAGTTTGTCTCAAGAAGGATGGCAAAGTTTGGCGGCAAATGCTGAGAACCGAAGAAATTTACGACTGACGTAATGTGCACCTCAGGATGAAACATAGAAGTTACGCAATGATTGCATAGCCTAACGCAAAAAGGGCCACCGAGATGGTGACCCTTGTCAATATCAGCTGACTTGAACTGCGATGTAGATACACAGGGCGATGATCAGCAACTTGCCGTAGTCGAGATCGAAGGCCGTACCTTCACCAAAGTTACGCTCAAAGGCGTTCTTCTCTTTCGCAACCTTCTCTTCCTTCTTTTCCATAGCGACACTCCTTCTCTGGTCGACACTCAAAGCCTATGTACCCTGTTCGTTACAGGCTTGTGACAAAAGTGGCCTGACGAAAAAAAGGGCCGGGAGTTAATCCCGACCCATCTCTAGCGCTTGTTCTTTGGCCTTGTGGTTCCTGCGTATCCACCCTTTCTCGAACTTGTCGAAGTTAAAGAGTGATTGGTAGTTGCTTCTTGGATTCACCAAACCTTCGATTTAACAACTGTCGACAATACGTCTGTGCTATCGGGATTTACACCTGCTTCAGCACGTAGTTTGATAACCTCTTCGTCGCTCAGAAAAGCCTCAACACGGCTTGGGTCTTCGATTTCACTCATATCATAAACGCGAGTTTCATCGTCATTTGCACAAGCGAAATGCACTTTGACGCCATATTCTTCCAGCTTTGGTTTCAACTCGACATCTACAAGGTGAAGCCATCTTTCGAAGCCTTTAGTGATTTCAAACGTACTCACAAATTTCATTTTGCTGCCTTTCCTCGTCCATAGTTTTTTCGGATTTCGATGTCATAAACCGCCAGATCGTCGCCCTAACGAAAAAAAAATAATTAAAAAAAGGTCCAACCACCAAACCGTTGGTTGACCCATGTTGCACCTACGCTGACCGACGTTCAGCGATGATGTCGAGAACATCGTCGAAGTGGAGCGGATGCGTCAGCACATAACTCCAACTGTCAGCCGTCCATCTCTTCCATCATATAGGCCTTATAAACAGCGCCATTATCCTTATCCCATTGAATCTCTTCAGGACTGCTCATGAACTTCCCCATCTCCTCCATGTTGGTGCAG
>PAFS01000025.1 GCA_002705325.1 Gammaproteobacteria bacterium
CAGGATCGGGTGAGGTGGATCAATTCTTCTTTGTGAGTAACGACCGAAAATAAAGATATCACTTATTTTCTTGCATGATCCGGCCCAACTCGTGGACTTCAAATATCTGTGACTTGTGGTCAGAGAATGCTGGATGCTCTATCACTGATTTAAAAAGGTCACTTTTACAGTATTCCTGCATACTCTCCTCATCCTCCCAAAGATAGATGCCGCCGAATTTATGTTCCTCAAAATTGTAGACGAAGTGTTTTATAATTAAACTCGGAACCGCAGCCCAAACAGGAGCTCCCTCTAAAACCATCGCCTCATAATCGTCACGACTTATGTCGCTGGAAAAAGTAACAACCTGAATATGCATTATCTCAACCCATTCGCTGTGTAACTCCATCATATCGTTACAGAAAAGACATTGCGACAAATAGTGTCAATGATTGAACTTACCGCGATCAGACAAGTTCGAGCCTTGCGCTTGACGGACAGTTCCCGGGTTTTTTTACGCTTTGAGCCTATGATAACGACTCTTTTTAAAAAGCAGGTTGGGACATATGCTTTCGGTAACTTTTGTAACATTGGAAGTTAACCCGTCAAGACCTCTCCCTTAATTCACTCCTTTAGCAAACCTAAGCAGGTGGTACTGATTACGGAAAAGGAATCTACCCCTCCCCGGGAGGTTTGTTGGGGGTGGCCTGTATCTTTTGCTACACATTTGCTACAAAAAAGTATTTTGCTACAGATTGCTACAAGGACGAGATAAGTCTAATATCAATGAATACGTGGTATTCAGAGTTTTTTTGATAACAACAAGGGACTAATAATCCCTTGGTCCAAGGTTCAAATCCTGGTGGGCCCACCATTTCTAGCCTGGTTAGTTTTTGTGTCACACTTAAGACACACAAGGAACTCAAAAAGAGCATTTTTCCGTAAACGCAATAACTGTTGGCAAGTTCAATCATGTGTCTGCCGATCACATCACCAGACCACCTTGTAGGTGCATTCAGCCCCCGTGACACCCTCAGGGCATACACCACCATCGACACCATAGATCCACAAAATCAAAGTATCGAATCCAAGTAATATGACCAAGAACCCTATGACGATAATCCAAACAGCAACCATACGCATGGTGGAGCACCTCAATCTATACCTACTTTGACTTCGGCGTGTTGTCGCTATCCATATATAACTTCTTGGATAACAGTATTTAAGGAAGTGGAGCATCCTGCATTAACAGGTGATTACTTCCCATCCGTTAGATAATTTTTTACAGGCTCTGCACAGCCAGCAAAGCACCAAAGACAATGAAACACAGTTTGCAAAGGTAGAACTTTTTCAAAGGATCACCATCCCATCTTTCTAAATTTCTTAGTTACGCTTGGCATAACCTCTTTTAATAAATCTTTCTTATTGTATTTGAAATTAGAGGCTGAGATCGCGATCGCCACACTATTGTTGTAATGGTTTGGAATCATTACTTGCCCACCCTTACCAGTCAGAACAATTACCTGCTTTCCTCCAATCTTGGAAACCCAAAAGAAATAGCCATACTTCTGATAACCCCGAAGTGTGGTTTTTATCGCATTATCTAGCCCATCTTTTAGATAGTTTCCGATACAGGAATCAGACTGAATTTCATCGACCATATATTGACCTAGCCAAGCCCAATCTCTGGTGGTCATGTTGAGTCCGGCCATCCCTAATGAATAACCATTTTTGTCAGCCCACCAGACCATTTTGTCTTCTGGACCTATTTGGCTATATATCTTGTCGTAAAAAATGGCATCTACTGATTTACCAGTGATCTCGTTGACCAAAACTGAAGCGGCAGTCACGTCAAGCGTGTGATACCTAGCGTCTTTGCCTTGATCTGAATACTTAGTTTTGACACTTTGATTAACTGAAGCTGATCATTTGATCCATCTTGAAATCGGTTACGTAAAGTCTGATCAAATCCCGATTCGTTATCCCGGTTTTCATTAACGCCGCTAGCCATTCGCAAGACATTTTTAATGGTTACATCTTTATAAACGGAACTAGCAAGCCCTTTGGAATACTTGCCCATAGTGTCGTCTAAAGAACTGATTTTCCCATCACAGACTAAGTGGCCAATAACCAAACCCATTGCGGTTTTGGTCATAGACATCCCGTGAGCTAAAAGTTATCGTCAAATCCACGTTTTTCGTCATAACGTTTGTAGACTAGTTTCCCGTCTTTAAGAACAACAGCAACCATGTTTTCTGGGAAATCAAAATATTTTTTTAATCTTCCTTTTTTTTGCTATCTCAAGAGATTTTGTATTCACAGGACAAACCAAATTCACGGGAGTCGGTCCAAATCCATCCCTAACCTGAGGATCTAGTCCCATAGTCCGTTTTTTATAAAACCGCTTGTCGACGTCCGCCTGAACAGACATCACAGCGCAAGACAGCACTACAAGAAGTGAAGTTCTTAATAAAACCATAACAGAATCCCGTTTTTTATTGTTATATCTATTGATATAAACCTAGTACGCTTTCAAGTCTTCTGATATTTGGCTATTCGCTCGATGTCATGGCCTTGAAATTCTGCTTTTCCTCGTTGATCTCTTTAGCCAAATCCCACATCCCTGATCGTCTCGATTTGTAAAGGGCGACATGCTTACTGAACTTTTGTTCTTCGGGTGCAACTGCTCCACCCGTGACACCACGTTCTTTGATGAGGTGCTTGAGTTGTTCACATTTCTGCGTGTAAAGAGAGCGGTTCTTTTCAAGCCAAGCGGTTTCCTTTTCAGCAACGTCGCGCAGTCGTTGAATCAGCGATTGTTTAGCCTTGATATTCTCGTCCGTCATACCAACATTCTGCAACGAACTGCGGTAAAATCATTGTTTCGCAAAGCTAGGCAGGTGGTCTAGTATTGGTAAAAACAAACCCGCTGTAAAACTAGTCAGAATCAGATCAGGATGAGGCCATGAGTTCAAAATTAGACTTCCCATTATTCATGTCCCTAATTTTTTGCGTAGCTCTTTCTGGGTGCGAGGCGACTGCCGCAGGAATCCCATACCTTGATGAGCAAAAGGTTTCTGCAGGAAAGATCGTGTACGACAATAATTGTGCATCCTGTCATGGGGCCACTTTGGAGGGTCAGCCGAACTGGCAGAAACGGAGCTCAGCCGGATATCTCCCTGCACCACCCCATGATGAAACAGGACACACGTGGCATCATCCGGACCAGATGCTTTTTGAATTTACCAAATATGGGCCACAGAGATATGCAGGAGCTGACTACAAATCCTTGATGCCAGCGTATGAGAGAAAGTTGAGCGATGAAGAAATATGGAGTGTGTTAGCCTTCATCAAATCCCAGTGGTCAGAAGAAATTCAAAAGAAACACACTGAGGCCTTTTCTCAGCAGTAGTTTCAAATTGGCCGACTATATTATCCTCCTTTCGCAAAATCACTCCTTTCTGAATATAGGCTGATGCTCGCTCAAAGTTATGTCTCTCTCATTGATAAGCATTACTAAAACAATTCACATTCTTATTGATGCGTCGCACAATTATATGTATACTTTCGTATCATTTTAGTTGTAACCAAAAGTTACACTTCCTCATCACTTCTCACAAGGAACTTGACGATGTTCGCAGATATACCTTTACGTAGACCTAACTTTGATGCTTCAAAAGCTGTTGCACCAATCACCACTTTTCTCAGCCGTGTCCTCGATGCGTTTATTGAGGCAAGGAGAATTGAAGCGGCAAGACAGACTGCACTGCACTTGAAAGCAACAAACCGAGACTTCGCTACTATTAGATATTACGATCTGGTTCAGCGATTGCTTGATGATCGGGATCCGACTTACCTCGATGGATCAGAGGTTTCCAAATGATAGGTTTATTTCTGGGAATCGCCGTCATGATTATGGAAGCCACGCTTTTAGAAGCGCAAGCAAAGTATCGATCAACTTGGGATACGACAATTCATCGAAAGATAAATCTAGTTCCTTCCACTGAGATTACTTTTGAATCTTTCAGCAACCAATCACTCTGAGTCCAAGGTACAAATTGCGGCGCTACCAAGACGCAAGATGGGTAGCGCCAACAGTCAGACCAATAAATCACTCATATATTCCAGCCCTACCCAGGTCTCAGCTGGTACTACACATAATTTGAAGACTGTTTAGACGCCCCCGGTGATTGATTTGAGGGTTGCCTGTTTCGACACACTTCACCTCAAAGTTTAGCCAATCCTATTAAACCAAGCGCATTCGCAATAGCGATACCCACAAACTTTTGTACTGTGAGGAGCGCCGGCGGCTTCGCTGCGTTCCGCTAGATACTCATTTGCACGCTAAACCTTTCGCTCAAAAATTAAGTGACGCTTTCTGTAGAGCACACTCAAAATCGTGTTGATGTCATCATGCTCTACCTGGAAATTAGAAAGAATACCGTGCAGGTTATCAACGACCTCATCGTAAGATGTCGAGGTAATACCTAATCCTCGATGCCCCTCCTTGAGATTAGAATCTGGGTAATATGTTTAAGGCTTACCGAGGGCGAACGCAATGAATTCGACCTGATGTACGATTAATCGATCCATATCCACCCCCTCAAAATAGCGTCGAAGGGTAGGCCCTACTCAGAACTTGTTTATAAAATGCCTAAACTATCAGTCTAATCGTTGGCACCCCACCGTATTTATCAAATATTGTCACAGCACCCCCTTTTTTTATGGCGGAGGGTACCCTACCCTTAACGGTCATTCACTCGGTCGAGGTATTACCAATATTTCAAATACGCCCGAGGCTGTCGGGCGTATTTGAACTTGCGCTCATCTAACCAAGACCTCTTTGCATCGATAGATCAGCCTTTTTGAGAAGCTCTCGCTGGCGAATCTCAGCACCCTCTATAAATTCCCAAGTGACCTCGAGCATTGGAAGGACTACAAGACCAACAGAAAAGTCGGGCAGGGACCTTAGTCGGATTTCCACGACCACACCCTGCCACGCGATGCGAACCGAATTATCAATGGACACACACCCCGGAAATGCCTGCATCAGCCCCCTGTGGTAATCCGACTCTGTCGACTGAACCACCCTTGTAATTGTAGGCGCCCAATGTTCAAACACTATCGAGTCACTCTTCAACTAAATACTCAAAAGAGTTGTCAGATTTGCTAACTGGCATAACGGATTAACACTAGGATCGCCAGACCAAGAATCGAAAACAGTGTCAACGAAGTGCCGCCGACCCTGAGTACGATGTTGTGCTTCAAGAAACCGAAGCAGTATCCATGCATCAACCGAGCTATCACGAACACTGTACCGTAGCTATGGAGAGCATTGTCTTTAAGGCCGCCCATCTCAGCGACCAGCATCAGGATCAGAAAGATTGGTGCGTATTCGATTAAATTACCGTGAGCCCGTATCGCCCTCGCAAGACCCTCCTCACCGTTATTGCCAAAGGCAAACCACTTGAACGCAGGCATTCCTCGTAATGCGATCACCCTAAATGACAAGATCACTAGCAAGAGTGCTAGGACAGATGCATATGTGCCGGTAATCATCGTAACCTCCTTTTACCTTCAATTTTTACACAGTCGCAACATCAGGCTATTTTGCACAACAGGCTGGCGTCACGGGCCGATAGTTATGAGCTCGACTTGAAGAGTAACGAACCGGCTGAACATTTATCGTAAGCTTTTAGTCGTAATAGAATGTTGTTGCGCATCAATTACTTTCGACCACAAAAAGATGGACATCGCCTTTTCTGTAACCAACTATCATTATGTCGTCAAAGCCAGAGACGCTGCGGCGACTTAATCCTTTCGATCAGTCATACGAAAGTTCAAGGATCATTAGTGAAGGGTAAAGAAAAACTGAGAAAGCAGTCTTGAGGACCCTAAGAATAACAAGAAGCTAACGACTCAGAGAACAAGTTGAAAGGAAGCTAAAAAAGGACTGGGTTGATCCAGTCCTTTTTTTTGTCCTACACCTCGAATACGACGGTGCCAGAAACTGGGTCTGTGACCCCAAGGTGCGGCGACAATTCCTCCAATAGATGTCGAGAGCTGTCGAGCAATGCGATCATCTGTGGCATTGCGGTCTGCATATCCTCTTCACTTTCCCAAAGCCCATATGCAACGTAACTTTGCTCACCCGTCTTAGCCAAAACATGCATCAGCATTCCGTCCCATTTATTGGCGGCTTTGAATAGTCTCTCAAACTCGTCCTGCTTTTCTGATTTTACTCTAAAGCGAACAACATTGTGTATTTAGACATATTTCTCCTCCTCGAAGGGAACGTTATAAGCTGGCCGCTCTGCTAGGCGTTTGCAGGCTTATAAGCTCCCATAACAGCTGCCGCGGATTGCATCCAGTCCATTTGATCAGCGGCCGAAAATACTTCATCGACACTGATGTCAGTAACCGAACCAGAGGCGCCAGCGACAATCATTAGTGCACCACCGGCTTCGGCTGTCCCTGATATCACCATGAACAGCTTCCCACCGAGCGTCATGTGCAAGCTTTCTAGACTCATGTTGAGAGCTGAAAGTATCTTCCCAATCGCTTCCTCTCTATTGTGTGGATTGTTTGCCATACCGGCGAATGCTGAGTCTGTATACGTAGCGGTAACCATAAATTGAGCCATAAGATTCTCCTTCTTGGTTTTTGATGTTTCGTCATGTTTTATCATCATTAAGGCTGGTAGTTTAGCAGTATCGATAAGACAACTGTCTCTCAAATTCACAACGCCTTGTCGATACGGATCAATAGGTCCCACCCATCAGGAGCGCTCTACACTTACTACAAACCAAAACCCTGGATTCCAGCCACATACACGCCCGTCCCCACCAAAATGCTGAGCAAAGGATGTCTAAAACAAGCATGTAACGTGATCACGACTAACAAAGCGAGCGCCGATAATCCGCCTCGATCAAAGGACTCAATCTCGAGACTCATCAGTCCAAAGCACACCAAAACCGCCATAATCATCGGCGGCAACGACTTCCCAAAACGATCTAATATGGAATGGCTCCTCACCTGCGCGAGTGCTACAAAAGGGAGNGCTCGCGTGATGAAAGTCGCAATACCCATCACCACAANAAAGCCAAAAAGCTGGGCGTTATCCATGTTCTCCTCCGGNACGGATGCAAACCATGAGAGTCACCAAACACAGCCCAATCGCAACGAGTAGAAATTGATTTGGAGTCAGTAAATACGCCNGNACCGATGTGCTCAATGCGACTGCTAACAGCCAACGCTGATTCATTGTGCGGACTTGCTCGATCAATAACACCAAGAATAATGCAACTAAAGCAAACTCAAATCCACGCGAATCAAACGCATAAAATGACTGCAGACTCGCGCCTAATGCACATCCAATCACCCAATACGATTGATTCAGTCCGGTCAGGTAGACAAAGTANNGCACNTTACTNGGAGACTGGGGTGGCCTTGCTGTAATCAGTGAATACGTCTCATCAGTCAGACCAAAAATAAGGTACCAACGTGAGAGTCCGCGAGCTGGATAGCGACCCATCACCGAAAGCCCATAAAACATGTGGCGCGAATTCAAAACGAGAGTTGCNATAAACGCTTCTGCATAAGANANACCAGCTGCCAANAAGCCAACAGCCATGAATTGTGCAGAACCGGCATAAATCACCACACCGGCAAGCGGCGCGAAAATCCAGTGGTATCCCAGACTTTGAAACAACACCCCGAAGGNCATCCCGAGCGGAATGTAGCCAAACATGACTGGCGCTGAATCTCGAAGAGCCTCCGAAAAATCNGAGCCAGTNGCTTGCCTCAATCAAGCCATCCCTTCAGTTCTCGACGCGACAGATATTCGAGAACCTCCATACCCTCCTCCGACGCATTCAAGCAATCAAGGGCGATCAATTGATCGCCACCAGCTTCTTGGAAAGTCTCATTCAAGCCAAGCGCGATTTCTTCGAGGGTTTCCACACAGTCGGAGAAAAACGCTGGACTCACAACAGCNACCCGCTTCACTCCCTGATGACCCAGTTCTTCAATGAGTTCATCGGCGTAAGGCTTTAACCANTCCTTCGGCCCAAAACGCGATTGAAAGGCGACCNTGAATCGATCTTCTGGCCACCCCAGNGCCTCTCTCAGCAGTCGGCCAGTCTTCTGACATTGGCAGTGATAGGGNTCACCCTTTAGCAGGTATTCTNTAGGCACCCCGTGGAAACTCGCAACCAGCACTTCAGGCTGTTCATCCAGCANATNGAGTTGCTTTTGCACTGACTTCGCCAAAATTGCGATATATTTTGGGTCNTCATAAAACGGTGGTGANACACGGATCGTTGGCTGCCAGCGCATCGCTTTTAACGTATCTCCAATCTTGTCGACAACCGACCCAGTGGTACTCGATGCGTACTGCGGATACATCGGAATACAAACAATTTTCCAACAACCTTCATCAAACATCGTCTGGATCAATGAGGGAATGGATGGGTTCCCATANCGCATGGCAAATTCAACNCGCACAGAANCACCGAAGCGTTNTTGGAGTTTCNCAGTCTGCTCGNGAGTGATCGTTCNAAGCGGCGATTCATCCAGCTCNTTATTCCANATTTCNCGATAAGCAGCGGCCGATTTTTTGGGACGAAACGTCAAGATTGGTCCTTGTAAAATCAATTGCCAAAGCACTTGNGGCAATTCAACAACTCGTTTGTCGCTTAAGAATTCGCCAAGATATCGACGCATTGACCAATAATCGAGAGCGTCAGGCGTTCCCAGATTAATTAAAAGTAAGCCTAGCTTTGCGCTTGGCACCTTCGGGTGGTCTGANGGCANGGATGACATTANATAAGATCTCGCTGTGTTAATTGTGTCAGAAGCTTGAGCATCAACTCCGGATCCTTGACTCCACAAGTTTCGCGCGCTGAGTGCATTGCGAATTGGGCACATCCCAAATCAATGGTGTCGATACCAAGACGTCCAGCTGTCAGTGGTCCGATTGTGCTTCCACAACCGAGATCGGCTCTACTTGAAAAATATTGTAACGGAACATCGGCTTTCTCAGCCGCCTGCTCAATGATTCCTTGCGTCAACGCGGTGGTTGCATAGCGATGATTCGCATTGACCTTCACGACCGGGCCTTCGTTCAGAAGCGGTCGGTGGCCCTCATCGTGCTTTGAAGCATAATTCGGATGGACGCCATGCGCATTATCGATCGAAACCATCAAACTATTCACGCGTACCTGCTCAAAGTNCGCCTCGATTGTCGCCCGTCGTAAAACCGATTCTAAGAAGGGACCATCGGCACCACTCGTGGAAACGCTGCCAATTTCTTCATGATCGTTTAACACGATCATTGTGCCTTCGGCTTGGTCGTTGTTTATGATTGCTTCGACAACAATGAAACAACTCAATAAATTATCGAGTCGTGCGCTTGCCAACAGCTCCTGTTCGAGACCAACGATTTGAGCCCTCTCCGTTGGATAAGCACAGATTTCAAAGGCTGCAATATCCTGAGGAGATCGATCCAGTTCACGCGCGAGCAACTCTTTAAAATCAAGCTCTGCATCTTTTTCTGCACGAGCTAGGATCATGGGTAATTCTTCCTGTGGGTTAATCTTCCGGCCACTATTGGCGTCTCGATTCAAATGAATCGCAAGATTCGGGACCACTCCGACAGCACGCTCAAAGTCGACTAGTTCAGACAGCACCGATCCCTCATTGGCGATTGCAACCCGACCGGCGAGCGAAAGGTCTCTATCAAACCAGGTCGACAACAGAACACCCCCATAGACCTCAAGTCCTAGCTGAAAATAACCATGCTTTTTGACGATGGGCTCTGGACGCACTCGGAGATTTGGACTGTCCGTATGCGCGCCAAACAGTGTCCAGCCGACCACGTCTGANGGCTGNCGCCATGCNACGAGCGCCCCATCGGACCGAACAACGAAATAGGATGCACNGGCCTCGAGAGTCCACACCGAGCGCTCATCAAGACGAATAAAGCCGGCACGCTTGAGAAGTTCGGAGATGTTTGCCACTGCATGCCAAGGTGTCGGCGAGCGATCAAGAAAATCGGTTAGTCGGCCGATAAAAGGAGACACCATCTGTAAATCCAAGTTGTCACTCCAAGGGTTGCGTTCTAAGGTGGAAGGAAGCATAACAAGATAATTAAGGTTCGAAAGGGTAAGACGCAAGGTGTTGAAATTAAGTTTATTGCGTAAATTCGTACTCAACGGGGTATTGGCGTCAACGGTGTTTGTCTGGGTAGGAAGCGCGTATGCGGTGTCGCTCGAACCAACACAAGAAGACAGTCTCCTTGCTCAAGTCATCACTCGCGAACTCGAACGTCGACACCTTGCTTCAGATTCTCTGTTTGCTGAACGAAAGCCAATGGTCGGTCAACTGATCCTTAAAGCCATTGATCCGTCTCGGTCACTACTGACACAAGCAGATATTCTCCAAGCAGATATTGACCGGTTGCCAGAGCAGATTGAGCAGGGGCGCCTTTCGACCGTCTATCAACTGTACGGGCTCTCCCTGAATCGCTCCGAAGAGCGCCTCGACTACTGGCTGCAGATACTTAGCGATGGGAGCGGCTCGATCGATCTAACTGATCAGGAAAGTCTCCGAATTCGTGACGAGAACACGCCATGGGTAGAAGATTTTGCCGCTTTAAAAGATCTTTGGCGAAAACAGCTCGAAAATCAGGCAATTGGTCTGTTACTGGCTGATCGGACGGAAGATGAGGTCTTCAAAGCACTCATTCGACGCTACAAAAACCAGAAGAATCGCCTTGAGCAAACGCGCCCCGATGATATTTTCGCGGGTATCATCAACGCATACGCCAGTGCCTACGACCCACATACTTCCTACTTGCCTCCTGCAGATAGCGAAACATTCAACATCAACATGTCTCTGTCACTTCAAGGGATTGGCGCTGTCTTACAATCCGAAGATGAGTTCACAAAGGTCGTGAGTTTAATTCCGGGCGGACCAGCTGAAATGGATGGACGACTCAAACCGGCTGACCGAATCTTGAGCATCGCTCAGGGCTCTCAGTCGTTCGAAGACGTTGTNGGATGGCGCTTAGACGAAGTTGTCCAAAAAATTCGGGGACCGAAAGGGTCGCAGGTCCGGCTGGAGGTGCAGACAGGCGATGATGCACCTCACCGGGAAATTGTTTTAATTCGTGATCGAGTTCAGCTCGAAGAACAATCGGCAAAAAGTGAGATTATCGAGGCTGGCGATAACGGCGAAAAAATTGGAATCATTACGATTCCAACGTTTTATTCGGACTTCNCTGCGAAACAAGCGGGCGATCCGAATTACAGAAGCACAACACGCGATGTCAAAAGACTGCTNGGCGAATTCGCTAGTCAGGATGTTCAAGGAGTCATCGTCGACTTAAGAAATAACGGTGGCGGNTCCCTTCAGGAGGCGTATGAGTTATTCGGATTATTCATCCCTCGTGGTCCAGTCGTCCAGATTCAAAGTGCCGGCGGGCGTACTGACGTTCGTGGTGACCGAGACCCAGAGGTATCGTGGGAAGGTCCAATGGCTGTTTTGGTCAATCGCCTAAGCGCCTCAGCAAGTGAAATCTTCGCTGGTGCAGTGCAAGACTACGGGCGTGGTCTGGTTATCGGCTCACAAACATTTGGTAAAGGGACCGTTCAGGCTCTTCTCCCAGTCAACGAGGGTCAGCTAAAGTTGACGATTGCAAAGTTTTATAGAATTTCAGGCCAATCAACGCAGCACCAAGGCGTCATTCCTGATATCGAGTTTCCTTCTGCATTCGATCCCGAGGAGATCGGCGAAAGCGCACTCGATACTGCATTGCCATGGGGCCAGATTCGCTCACTCAGATATCGTCCGCTTGACACACCACAAGCGCGAGTTGCGCAGTTGATCGATCGACATCAGGCGCGGATCGCATCCGACCCTAACTTTACGGCGTTACTTCAGCGAACAGAGCGAGCGCTCGAATTGGGTAACGAAACAGGAATTTCGCTCCACCTTGAAACACGGATCGAAGAGCGTGAAGCCAATAACCAAGCGTTACTCGAGATCGAAAACATGAGACGAACTGCACTCGGACTACCGACGATCGATAAAGTGAGCGAGCTGGAAAGTGAGGCCAAAGACGCAGAACCCGAGGATGACGCGAGTTTGATGGAGTCTGCCAGAATACTCTTAGACGAAATTCAGATTAATCCGCGTCTCGCGGGGCTCTAGGAGGCGGAACCATCGACAACGGTGAGACGCTACCGGCTTTGCTTTCGCGGATGCGAGCTGGCCCTGAATCTTCCACCTCATCAATACGGATGACAGCATGCATCGGAATATAACTGCGTTTGACGCCTTGAAACTCAGCCTTGAGCTTCTCCTCCGACGGATCGACCAGCAATCCACTGCGCTCACCAAAGACAAATTCTTCAACTTCGATAAAACCGTAAAGATCACTTGAATAAATTTGCTTCGCGAAAACTTCGAAAACTTTGTCTTGACTGACAAACTGAACGCGGAAAGTAGGGTCGGTAGTCTTGGTCATTGTGATCCTCGATTTAAGGGCGCGTAGTCTGTCGATGTTTCTCTCCACAGTCAAGAACACTCGTGCAATTTCAAGTGCTTCGGACTATACTCGCGCGCCCACGCACGAGGAGACGGGATGACTGCAAAACTCTTCATCAAGACCCACGGGTGTCAGATGAATGAATATGATTCGGACCGCATGGCTGACCTACTGCATCACAGCCACGCACTGACTATGACTGACGTTCCGGATGATGCCGAAGTCATTCTGATCAACACCTGCTCGATTCGCGAGAAAGCGCAGGAAAAGGTGTTCTCAGAGCTGGGCCGTTATCGCGCGCTCAAAGAAACAAACCCAAATCTTATTATCGGCGTTGGTGGTTGCGTCGCATCGCAAGAAGGTGACGCGATCCGACAACGTGCTCCGTTCGTCGATCTAGTCTTTGGTCCACAGACATTACANCGNCTACCTGACATGCTCGAGGCGCGTCGTAGCGGCGGGGAAGCACAGGTCGATATCAGCTTTCCTGAAATTGAAAAATTNGACCGCNTACCCGAACCAAAACTCGAAGGNCCAAGTGCCTATGTCAGTATCATGGAAGGATGCAGTAAGTACTGCACATTCTGTGTGGTTCCCTACACTCGGGGTGAGGAAATCAGCAGACCTCTTGATAATGTATTGCAGGAAGTACTCGCCAACGTCGAGCAAGGTGCACGCGAGATTCACCTGCTGGGTCAGAATGTGAACGCCTATCGTGGTGAAACCGACGACGGAGATACCGCTGATCTCGCAGATTTGATCCGCATTATTGCTGAAATCCCGGAAATCGAACGGATTCGCTTTACAACGAGTCATCCTACCGAGTTCTCTGATGCATTAATTGATTGTTTCAGGGATGTTCCAAAACTCGTCAGTCACTTGCATCTACCGGTTCAATCTGGATCAGATCGAGTTCTTGTCGCGATGAAGCGTGGTCATACCGCGCTGGAATATAAGGTAAAAATTCGGAAAATTCAGGAAGCCCGTCCTGGTATTAGCCTGTCGTCAGATTTCATCGTCGGTTTTCCAGGCGAAACCGACAAAGACTTTGAAAAGACAATGGAACTGATCGAGTTAATTGGTTTTGACGTCAGCTTCAGCTTCATCTACTCAGCGCGGCCTGGAACACCCGCGTCTGATATTGAGGATCAAACCGACCAGTCAACTAAAAAGAAGCGCTTAGCTGCATTGCAAGCAAGAATTTCACAACATGCACAGAAGATCAGTCGAGAGATGGTCGGCACATTACAATCAGTATTGGTTACAGGGCCCTCAAAGAAAGATCCTGGTGAACTCTCTGGTCGTACCGAGAACAATCGCGTGGTGAATTTCCGTTGTGATCAAACAGACCTCATCGGACGCTTTGTTGAATGTGATATCGTTGACGCGTATGCGAATTCGTTGCGTGGCCAAATGACCTCGAAGGCTCCTTGGTAGTGGATGTCCGCCAATTCGTCCTGGAACCAAACGACACTCGTCGTCTCGCGTCATTATGTGGTCGTCAAGATACACATCTGAGGCTGATCGAATCACGCTTACCTGTGACCATCCGAAATCGTGGTAATCAATTTGAAATCGAGGGCGAGGCCGGTGCGACCAAAGCCTGCGCTCGTCTTTTAGATCAGCTCTATCGGGAAACCCGAGATTCTGAGTTAACTGACGATACGGTGCATCTGCATCTACAGGAAGCGTCAACCTATCAAGACAATGCCCAAGCTTCGATTGTGATCGATACACCGAAACTCAAAATCAAACCACGGGGTAAAAATCAGCTTGGCTACATCGACGCGATACGCTCTCATGACGTGAATTTTGGTATTGGTCCAGCAGGTACGGGCAAAACATGGCTGGCTGTGGCTTGTGCAGTTGAAGCCCTTAGACGCGATCAAGTCGAACGCATCATTTTGGTTCGTCCTGCGGTCGAAGCGGGCGAGCGCCTCGGCTTTTTACCTGGAGATCTTGCACAAAAAATCGATCCCTACTTACGTCCTCTGTACGATGCACTTTATGAAATGCTGGGTTTTGACAAGGTCACCAAGTTACTTGAGCGTCAAGTCATTGAGATCGCGCCACTGGCATACATGCGTGGCCGAACTCTGAATCATAGTTTTATTATTTTGGATGAAAGTCAGAACACCACTCGTGAACAAATGAAAATGTTTTTAACTCGGCTTGGTTTTGGTTCAACAGCAGTCATTACAGGCGATCCAAGTCAAATTGATTTACCACGAAAATCCGACTCTGGTCTCACGCATGCATGTCGTGTTCTGGAATCCGTTCGCGGTATTTCAATGATCCGTTTTAATTACAAAGACGTGGTTCGACATCCATTAGTCGGTCGCATCGTCGACGCCTATGACAAGGCCCAAGATGATCACTGACTTCGAAGATGTGACTGGGATTTGTCCTATCGCATCAGATCAGGTGATCAGTTGGGTGGAATTGCTATTTGCTTCCGAAATAGAGGAGGCACTTGAGCTTGTGATCCGAGTGGTCGATGCAAATGAAAGTCAGGAACTGAATAAAACCTTTCGTGGCAAAGACTATCCAACCAACGTGCTCTCATTTCCAGCAGATATTCAACTTCCCGAAGGCCCGACAATTCTAGGCGATATTGCGATTTGTCTCCCTGTTGTCAAACGAGAAGCAGATGAACAATCCAAGCGCTTTGACCAACATTTTGCGCATATGGTCGTTCACGGATGTCTCCATCTCATGGGCTACGACCATGAAGATATGCATGATGCTGACCAAATGGAAGCTAAAGAAATCGGCATTCTCGAAAATCTCGGCTATCCTAACCCCTACCTGAGCCAGGAACAGAAAGATACATGAACGACGGACGAAGTCCCGAGAACCAGGACGAACGATCCTGGTTTGATCGTTTGGCCAGCGTCATCTCTGGTGAAGCTGAAAATAAACCTGAATTGATTGATGAACTGCGTGATGCCAAAGAGCGAGGTTTGTTTAATCACGAAACTCTCGCAATTCTCGAAGGCGCTCTCGCCGTGAGTGATATGCAAGTGCGAGAAGTCATGATTCCCCGAACACAAATGATTGCAATTCGAGCCGATGAGCGCCCAGAAGAGTTCTTGCCGAGAATCATTGAATCTGCACACTCCCGTTTCCCGGTGCTTGGGGAACAACCGAGTGAAGTGATCGGTATTCTCCTCGCAAAGGACCTTCTCTCATTTTTAATCAGCCAAGATCTTGAACGATTTGAGATCAAAGAAGTGGCCCGTCCAGTTCGACGTGTTCCTGAGAGTAAACGGCTTGACCAACTGCTGAAGGAGTTTCGTGATAATCGTGCACACATGGCTGTCGTCATCGATGAATACGGTGATGTCGCCGGTCTTGTGACGATCGAAGATGTGCTTGAGCAAATTGTTGGTGAGATCGAAGATGAGCATGATCACGACGAGGATCTGAATATCCGCCACCAAGCGAGCGGTGCGAGCCTAGTCAAAGCGATGACTGAAATCGATGATTTTAACGAAGAGTTTGGTACCAACTTCGCGGATGACGAGTTCGATACCATCGGCGGTCTCGTTACACATGCTTTTGGTCATCTTCCAGCGCGCGGCGAGACAACCACGCTCGGTCATCTCAATTTTGTTGTCTTAAACGCAGACAGTCGACGGATCCGCTTGCTTGAAGTACGGCCACATGGGTCTGACGCCTCTCACTAAGCACAGCATAGCGATTGGTGCCGGAATACTCGGCACACTTGCATTTGCTCCCTTTAATGTCTGGTGGCTCGGGTTAGTCAGTCTCGCTGTCTGGATGTGGCTTTCCATCAAGCATCCGAGCTTCTCCATCGGTCTGTTTTACGGACTTGGTCTCTTTGGTTCTGGGGTCTCATGGGTCTCTGTCAGTATGACTGAACATGGAGGCGCGTCATTTTCACTTGCCTTCATCATGACCACTATCTTCGCAGCGGGACTCGCGATCTTTCCGGGGCTTGCGTCCTTGGGCTATGCAAGCTGGCATCAACGATGGTCCACGGCACTTGGTAAAGTGTGTTTATTGACGGCTTGCTGGGTCACGATGGAGGCTTTTCGCAGTTGGTTTTTAACTGGATTTCCATGGCTTTTATTCGGTTACAGTGCACTTGGAACACCATTTGAAGGGTATCTATCGTGGGTTGGCGTATTCGGTGTGTCTGCTGTCATTACAATGACAGCAGGAGGGCTGGTAGCGAGTCTCCTGGATCGACGGCTCACCCCGTTGATTATCCCCGTCCTCTTGATGATAACAGGTCCGATTTTAAACGCTCAGTTTGAACCCAGCCAGGAACAAACACAGGCAACCCGCGTCGCCCTTTGGCAACCAATGATCGCACAGTCAGAAAAATGGAAACCTGAGTTTCGTGAGCGCATTCTCGAGCAACATGTGGTCAACGGGCTCCCGCCGAATGTTGATGTAATCATTTGGCCTGAAACTGCATTACCAATGACTGAATCACAAGTGAACTCAGTTCTACCGGATTTAAATTTGATGCTTATCTCCAACACACAGACGTTGATCACCGGTGTCCTGGGTCAACATGAAGGTCGATACACCAATCGTCTGATCACGCTTGGTTCAGGGCAAGGAGCCTATGACAAAACGCGACTCGTTCCGTTTGGTGAATATGTTCCACTGGAATCTATGTTGCGAGGCTTGATCACATTTTTCGATTTACCCATGTCAGCAATCGTTCCCGGAGGCCAACAGAGTCTATTGACTCATGGTCAGATTAGGATTGGTGCGTTAATTTGTTACGAAATCGCCTATGCCGGTCAAGCTCGGAGGGTAACTGAAAATGCGAACGTCATCTTGACTGTTTCGAATGACACTTGGTTTGGCGACTCCATCGGGCCCGATCAACATCTGCAAATTGCTCAAATTCGTGCACGCGAACTGGGTAAACCGGTGATCAGAGCGACGAATGACGGATTAACCGCATTTATTGATGCTCACGGCCAAATCGAACAACTCCTCCCAAGATTCGTGGCTGCTGTTCTCTCTCATACGGTCATACCAGCAACTACCGTGACACCTTATTCAAAAGCTGGTGAAACGCCATTNATTATCTTTTTGATCGTGATTCTAACGCTCACCCGACGAAACGAAGTATTCAACTCAAAATAGAGCGGTTTTTTCACAAAACGCCTTACAGTAAGGCAACCGAAACGCTATTCTTCTTGTTTTTCTACTCGAAGGATCATCTAGAGCTCATGGAGCGCGATTACCAACCTCAGGTCATTGAACCGGAAATCCAGCAGCACTGGGAATCAGAGCAGNCATTTAAATCATCAGAAGACCCGCAAAAACCTAAATTCTATTGTCTCTGCATGTTTCCCTACCCTTCGGGCAAACTCCATATGGGTCATGTTCGCAACTACACCATCGGCGATGTGATCAGCCGCTTTATGACCATGAGCGGTTATAACGTGTTACAGCCAATGGGCTGGGATGCGTTCGGCATGCCCGCTGAGAATGCGGCAATTAAAAACCAGCGACCCCCAGCTGCCTGGACTTACGACAACATTGACCACATGCGTGGTCAGCTGAAACGCCTTGGTTTTGGATATGACTGGGACCGTGAACTCGCAACCTGTTCGCCAGATTACTATCGCTGGGAGCAATGGCTCTTTACCCGCATGGTTGAGAAAGGGCTCGCATATCGNAAAAAAGCTCGCGTGAATTGGGACCCTGTCGACCAAACGGTACTTGCCAATGAGCAGGTCATTGATGGCCGCGGTTGGCGCTCTGGTGCACTTGTCGAACAACGTGAGATTGATCAATGGTTTATCCGGATTACNGATTATGCCGATGAATTACTNGATGATTTGGATTCTGTTGATTGGCCCGAACAGGTCAAGACGATGCAGAAAAACTGGATTGGACGAAGCCAGGGTGTTGAATTTAGTTTTGAGCGTAAAGGCTCTAAAGAACGACTCGAGGTCTACACAACACGCCCGGACACCATCATGGGAATCACCTATGTGGCAGTTGCTGCAAAGCATCCCATTGCTCAGCAAGCGGCCGCAGCGAANCCAGATGTTGCTGCCTTCATCGAGGAGTGCACAAGCATGTCAGTCGCAGAAGCGGATCTTGCGCAGGCTCCAAAGAAAGGCATGGCAACTGGCGAATCTGTGATCCATCCGATCACAGGGGAAGATATTCCAGTCTGGATCGCCAATTTTGTGTTGATGGATTATGGATCTGGCGCTGTCATGGCAGTCCCTGGCCATGATCAGCGTGACTGGGAATTTGCGACGCAATATAACCTACCAATCAAACCAGTCATCAAGCCGATGACTGATGATGCTNAATACGATCTCAGTCAGCAAGCATGGTGTGAGAAGACTGGAATCACGATNAATTCGGGCCAGTTTGATGGCCTNGACTTCAACGATGCATTTCAAGCAGTCGCCAANGTACTCGAGAACATGGGAATTGGCCGCATCACAACTAACTACCGTNTCCGTGACTGGGGTGTTGGGCGTCAGCGTTACTGGGGATGTCCGATTCCCGTCATTCATACGGACGAGGGATTAAAAACCGTTCGTGATGAAGATCTTCCGGTGACCTTACCCGAAGATGTCGTAGTTGATGGTTCAGGCGGTCCATTGGTCGGTCGTCGTGATTTCGTTGACACCGTTGATCCAGATACGGGCCGTCCCGCAACGCGTGAAACAGACACTTTCGATACATTTATGGAATCAAGCTGGTACTACGCTCGATTCGCAAGCGCTTTTTCGAATCACGCGATGCTCGATAAAAACGCCAACTATTGGCTTCCTGTCGACCTCTACATCGGCGGCATCGAGCATGCCATTTTGCATCTCCTGTATGCACGCTTCTTTCACAAAGTGTTACGTGATCTCGATCTTGTCGATAGTGATGAACCATTTAAGAAACTGCTCACACAGGGCATGGTGTTAAAAGATGGTTCAAAGATGTCGAAATCAAAAGGCAACACGGTCGATCCACAAGAACTCATCGATCAATACGGTGCCGATACCGTTCGTTTATTTACAATGTTCGCAGCGCCACCTGAGCTTTCTTTGGAGTGGTCTGACGATGGTGTGGCCGGGGCACATCGATTCTTGAAACGCGTCCATACCCTGGTCNGTGAGCACATCGCAGAAGGTANCCACTCGATGTCTGGCAAAGTTGACCTCGATTCCTTGTCAGACGAAGCGCGAGATGTTTATCGGAAACTCTATGAAACCATTGCAAAGGTGTCTGATGATATTGGACGNCGTTACCATTTCAATACAGCGATCGCGTCAATCATGGAACTCACCAACANCGTAATGAAGTTCAGCGCGCAGACAGCACCGGACTGGCGCGTGCGTTCTGAAGCAATCGAAGCAATCGTTGTCCTGCTGTCACCAATCACGCCACACGTGACTGAACATCTATGGTCAAATCTTGGTCACAGTCAATCACTGGTCGATGTCAGCTGGCCCGAGGTTCGGGAGGATGCTTTAGCGCGNNATACACTGANACTCGTGGTGCAAGTGAATGGAAAACTCAGAGGCCGGATTGAAGTGGCGGCAGATGCCGATAAAGATTTGATTTTGACCATGGCTCGCGATGAGCCCTCTGTTGCAAAATTCCTCGAAGGAATGATCGAGAAAAAAGCGATCGTTGTTCCCCAAAAACTCGTGAATNTAGTGGTAGNGCCAGCATGATGAATCGACGTGCATTTTTAACACTGTCCGCGGCAGGATTTTTAACTGGATGCGGTTATAGGCTACGCGGTACTGGGACAGCTATGGGAAAGCTTCCTGAATCATTAAAAATTCAAACAACCGATCCCTACGCACCGATGATCCAAAATATCACACGCCAACTGAATGNCCAGGGTACGGATGTGGTGACGTCGGGCTCGGTTCCCACGCTGACACTCAGCCTTCCAGCGCTCACAGATCGCGTGCTTGGACCTGTGTCAGGTGGCGATCAAACAGAGCTCGCGCTGGAGATAACCTATCGTCTCGTCAGCGAAGATCTCGTTCTTTTGATACCAGACACCAAGGTCCGAGCAACACTCATTTATGTTGATGGTGGTGCCGATACCTCAGCGGAAGACCAACGCGTGGCTCAGTTAAAACGAAGTCTCGAGGAGGATTTACTCCGTCAAATCGTGCCATCAATTCGTGTTCGATACGAACAGGCGCTCAAACAGACAGATACCCCAAAGGCAGATTAATCGATGGCCGTCAAAGCNTCGGAATTNGATGGCCGTCAATGGGGTTCANNCCTACCGCCTGTCACAGCTTTATTGGGTGATGAACCTTTTTTTATCACCCGAACCGGGGACCTNTGGCGGCAGATGGGCAAANACCAAGGCTTCACTGAGCGATTGGTACTCGATCAAACAGAATCCGANCTAGCTAATCGACTGTTNAGCGAACTCAATNCCTTGTCTCTGTTTGCTGACCGGACNCTGGTCGAATTGCGACTGACAAAAACAACGCTTGATAAATCGTTACGCGAAGCACTCGACCGTTGGACCCAAAACCCACCTGACGACAAACGGCTTTTAATCAGTGGTCCAAAACTTGGAAAAAGTGAAACGTCCAGCAATTGGCTTCAGACACTTGANACGGCTGCCGCAGTCATTGAGGCAACCACAGTACCGGCTTATCAATTTGCGAAATGGCTCGATGCCGAATTGGAATCACATCAAATTGTGATGGATCAAGATGCAAGATCCGCTGTTCAGATGCATACCGAAGGGAACTTATTAGCGGCCGGNCAGGTGATTGAACGACTCAAACTGATTCAACCTGATCTGATTGAAGGACCGAGATTATCGCTAGATCAAGTGCTCGATGTTCTGACGCAAAGTGCACGTCACACCGTTTATGACCTGGTTGATCTGGCCATGAAGTCAGATGTGCCAGGACTGAACCGCTTGACCGATCTATTGAAAGCTGAAGGCGTAGAGGCCATGACCGCACTTTGGGCAATTTCTCGAGAACTCGATATTCTGCTACAAGTTCGATACCGATTGGATCAAGGCGAGTCAGTGAATCAAGCGATTGGTTCATTGCGAGTCTGGCGCTCACGCGAGGGATTAGTTCGTGGTGCGGTGAATCGACTGAGTCTCATGCAATTGAGAAAACTCTTAACGCTCTGTCATGACACCGACCGAACCATCAAGGGTGCAACCCAAGAGCCCGCTTGGTCCATGATCAAGGATATTTTACTCGGCTTTGCTGGCCATCCGATGACTCGCTAAATCTAATAACTGTTGCCTGAACTGCTGGCTGAGTTGGTCACAGACCTGATCAATTGCAACAGTTGCAATGCAATCAGACAGTTGTGTCACCTCAAGACCCTGATAGCCACATGGGTTGATCCTTGAAAAAGGCTCAAGGTCCATTGACACATTCAACGCCACGCCGTGGTATGAAACCCCGTGTCGAATTCTGAGACCCAAACTCGCTATCTTCCGATCTCCGACATAGACACCAGGCGCGTCCGCACGTGCCTGAGAGGAGACTCCGTACGACGCCAATACACTGATCACCGTATCCTCCAGAAGACTCACAAGGTCTCTGACGTTAAGTGAAAAGTGTCGCATTGGGACCAGGGTGTAGAGAATCACTTGACCCGGGCCATGATAGGTCACCTGTCCACCGCGATCGGATTGGACAATCGGTGTATCACCAGGATTCAAAACATGTTCGGCCTTGCCTACCTGACCCTGTGTAAATACTGGCGGGTGTTGGACGCACCAAAGCTCAGCACGCACCCCACCTTTGAGGACTGCAATCTGATCCTTCATTGCTTGATGGGTTTGCTGGTAGGACTCGACCCCGCGATCAACGATGATGACCTCTGTCATCACAAAACCATATGCACTCGACCTGTTGCCTTGAGGTCTTCGTGAAGATTCTTCAGTTGCTCTTCGCTTTCAGCAGTGATTGAGAATCGAAAACTTTGATATTTCCCATTTTTACTGGCGATTACTCGCAATTGATCGGCTTGATAGCCTTCGCAATGACGGCCCACGATTTCTTCGAGAATCGTAACGAACCCATCATGCGTATCAGCAACAACCGAGATATGGTAATCCTCACAAGGGAACTGAATCGTCGGTTTTTCAGGTTGTTGTTCGTTACTCATGGTGATGTAACCGCTCATCATAGGCTGCCTGAAGCGCCATAAAGGCTTGGGTCAATTGACCATTGCCGACTTGTCCACCCGGATCAAGCTCAACAATCGGCATCAATCCCCGAGTCGAGCTGGAGACAAACACGCCATCGGCGTCAGAGAGGGAGTCGACGTGGATGGACTCTTCAATGACATCCAGACCAATCTGTGAGGCCATCTCGATCACAAGATGACGAGTAATGCCTGGCAGGATCAGATCACTCAACGGTGGTGTAACGAGCGACTGCCCTCGAATCACAAATACATTCGAAGTTGACGCCTCAGTCACCAGATGGTCACGATGCAAAATTGCCTCGTGAGCACCACTGTCTCGCGCTTCTTGCATTAACAGCACATTGCCAAGCAACGACACCGATTTGATGGAATTGCGACGCCAGCGAATATCGGGACGGACGATCGCTATCGATGGCTTTTGTGAGACTGCTGCGAATTCGCTGATTGTTAAAAAAACAGTTGGTGAGATTTTTGATGGAAATGCGTGATCACGAGCCGAAGCTGCTCCTCGGGTGACTTGTATATAAATTTTGGCATCCAACAGTCCGGCTTTTTCGGTTAACCGGTCGACATCAGCAAATATGTCATCGACTGAGACTGACAACCCGATTGCATCGAGACTCGACTGAAGGCGCGCTTGATGAAGTGATTTCGCACGAATACGACCNTCAACTCGAGCCATCACCTCGTAAACCCCNTCACCAAACANGAAACCACGATCCATTGGCGAGATCGTCGCCTGTTCGATTGGCATCATNGTGCCATTNAGGCAACACCAGGTCACGCAAATAGTCTCAGGACAAAATCGATCATGCGCTTAAAAAAACCACCTTCGGGAACGGCTTCAGCAACAGCCACAGGCGATTCAGCAAGAATCCGTTCGCCAAGCATGATCTTGACATTTCCAACGATGGCGCCTGCTTCAAGTGGCGCATCAAGGGTGTCAGGAGCGTCTAACGTCGCCTGAATCGCTGACTCACGACCAAGCGGCAACGTCACATACAGCGACTCAGTTGGTGCGAGCTCGACCATTTCAGATTCACCAAACCATACCTTCCGCGCACTTTCAGGTAGCGGTTGCCCTGCCGCAAAGACTGTCTGACCACTGAAATAACGGAAACCATATTGCAATAGCTTCGTGGTCTCTTGTTCACGCGCTTTTTCACTAGCGGTGCCCATGACAACCGAGATCAGGCGGAATCCGTCACGCTCAGCACTTGCAACTAAACAATAACCCGCTTCTTCAGTGTGCCCTGTCTTTAACCCATCGACGCTTGGATCACGGAATAACAAGCTGTTCCGGTTCGCCTGCTTGATGCCGTTGTAAGTGAAGTTCTTCTCTTTATAAATCGCGTAGGTCTCTGGGAAATCCGCGATGGTGCGAGCTCCCAATATTCCTAGATCTTTGGCTGTGGTGTAGTGCCCCTCCTGAGGGAGACCGGTGGAATTTTTAAATTGCGTATTTGTCATGCCAAGACTGACTGCCGTTTGATTCATCACATCAGCGAATACGTCTTCAGAACCAGCAATATATTCGGCCACAGCGACGCTTGCGTCGTTACCTGACTGGATCACAATCCCACGCAGTAGATCTTCAAGCCGGACTTCTGTTCCTTCGCGGATAAACATCCGCGAGCCACCCGTTTTCCAGGCTTTAGTACTCACTGGTACCTTGTCATCAAAGCTTATCCGTCCCTCAGCAATTTCGCGCTCAGCAATATAAGCAGTCATCATTTTCGTCAGGGAAGCAGGTGGTAGTGGTTGATCTGCATTCTGTTCGACTAGGACTTCACCGTTGGTGGCGTCAATCAACAAATAACCAGTGGCTTGCAATTTGGGCGCTGCAGGAATCGGTGGTCCATTACCGAGCGGCACATTCGCTAGGGCCGTCAAACTCAATACACATGCCAGGGCAATCCAAAAAAGACGCACTCTACTCTCCTCGCTTCATTCCATTATTTTGCGATTAATCNCTGTGGTGACCAACCAAGTGCCACCAGTTGCTCAAATACTTCGCGCTCAATACTCAAATCTGTTTTTGGCAGTACTTGTACTCTGAATAAACCAGATCCATTNGGTTCGACCCGGATGGNGGCCATCTCANTCGTAACCACCTCACGAATCTGATCAGCAACCTTTTGCGCTTGAATCTCTGTGGAAACTGCCGTCACCTGCAAAATCGCTTGCGCGGGCTCTGCTAGCGGATTGGCAATCAAAGCCGCGTCAGAAGTCGGCACACTTAATACTTCATAGGTTACTTGGGCTGTCCCTTGATCAGAAAAACCCAAACGCTTCGCCGCGGCCCAAGACAAATCAAGCACTCGATTCTTTTTGAATGGTCCACGATCATTGACTCGCACAATCAACGACTGATTATTCTCTAGATTCGTCACACGAATCCAGGCAGGAATCGGCATACTGGTGTGTGCTGCCGTGAATTGAAACATGTCAAATGGCTCTCCAGAAGAAGTCAGCTGCCCATGAAATTTCCGTCCATACCAACTAGCAACTCCAGTCTCCGAAAAACCAGGGCTCACAGCAGCAATTGTGTATGTGACTCCGTCGACCTCGTACGATTCAGGATTTCCATATTGCGAGAGAGGTTCAGGCTTTGGTTCGGGCTCTGGTATTTCGTTAACATCAACCAAAGCAATCAACGGTGGACCATCTGGAACTTCCTCTACAACNGGAACTTCCTCAGCTGGCTGGGCTCCACCAATCCACTGTTGGATCGACGCACATCCGCTGAGAAACAGCGGAATTAATAAGAGACTAGTCCGAATCACAAACCAATTTCCTCGGCGATTTCATCAGCTAACTGCGTGACAGCCATCGCGTAGAGAGGTGAGCGATTGTAGCGAGTGATCACATAGAAATTTTTGGTCACCGCCCAATATTCATCACCCTGAGCTCCGTGTAAGCCCAAAATATCGAGCGGTAACTCAGACCAAGCATCAGGGATTTGCTGAACCCCCTTTGAAGTCAATTCGCTACCAGTCTCTTTGACATCGATACGAGATTCCATCCGTTCAACCTGAGATGCAGCATTCGCGACAGGACTCGCGATCCCATATTTCATATCCCAACCATGTTCTGCGAGATAATTGGCAACAGAGCCGATGGCATCAACAGGGTTATCAATCAAATCGCGGCGACCATCGTTATCAAAATCGACTGCATAAGCGAGATAACTGGATGGGATGAACTGACCATAGCCCATGGCTCCAGCGTAAGAGCCCTTCAATTCAGTGGCACGCAAATTCTCCTCTTGACCAAGAAGAAATAAGGATTCGAGCTCGCCAAGAAAAAACTTAGCACGCTTAGGGTAATCAAGACCGAGTGTCGCAAGTGCATCCAACGCTCTGAAACTCCCTTTATTCTTCCCGTAGTAAGTCTCGACTCCGATGATGGCTAAAATCACATCAACCGGTACACCAAGTTCAGCTTCAGCCCGCTCCAACGTCTGGCGATGTGTTTGGTAAAAGCGCGTCGCCGCNTTCACACGCGCTTTCTTCAAGAATATTGGCCGATAATCCTTCCACTGCTTCCGTTCTGCTGGACGATTCATTGCCTTGATCACCGAATCCAAGCGCTTGGCTTCTGACATGACTTTGATCACCTCATTTCGATCAAGGCCTTTCGCAGCGAGACGATCAGCCATCTCTTGAACCTCAGCTCGTTCTGCATAGTTCGCTGAAACTGTCGGGATGTTTAACCCAACGAGACCCAACATGATCGCAACTACCGGAAATATCCGCATCATGACTCCCCTGAAAGTATCCGTTTCGTCCGCTGCATAGACATAATCAAACCAAAACCAATCAACAACGAGACAATTGACGTCCCACCATAACTAATTAATGGTAAAGGCACACCCACCACAGGCAAAACTCCACAAACCATTCCCACATTAACGAAGACGTAAACGAAGAAAGTGAGTGTGATTGAACCAGAGAGAAGCCTCCCGAAGTTCCCTTGCGCACGCATCGTCAAGACCAAACAACGGCCAAGGATCAACGCGTAGAGGATGAGCAAAATGCTGATACCAACAAATCCCANTTCCTCACCAAGTACTGCCACAATGAAATCAGTGTGTGACTCAGGAAGAAACTTCAACTGGGCCTGCGTCCCTGCCGCATAGCCCTTGCCAAACATCCCTCCAGAACCCAGGGCCGTCATCGCTTGAATCGAATTCCATCCAGCTCCTAAGGGATCGCTTTGCGGGTCTATCAGTGTCATCACTCGAGTTCGCTGGTAATCATGCATGANCATCCANAGGACAGGNAAAGCCGACAGACCGAAGCCACCGAGCAGNGCTAATAATCGCCACGACATTCCCGCGAGAAAAATCGCAAAAAAACCGGAGCCAGCNATAATAATGCTGGTCCCGAGATCAGGTTGTTTTGCAATCAAAGCAACAGGAACAACAATTAAAACGGCCGCAATCACCAACTGCGAAATCGATGGCGGAAGCTTCTGTCGAGTGAGCCACCATGCAACCATCGCCGGCAGCNCNAACTTCATCAATTCTGATGGCTGAAATCGTGGCAGCCCTGGTAGATCAAGCCAACGCTGAGCCCCTTTCACCCCAACCCCGAAGANCAGGACTGCCACCANAAGTNATGCTGNGANTAGAAAGACGAATGGTGTCACNTGGATAATGACATCACGTCGTACTTGTGACAGCAGCGCCATGNTCGCAATCCCAACAACGANATGCGCGCCTTGACGAAGCACCATCGACAAANTTTGNCCNGATGCCGAATACAAGATGATCAAGCCATANANGGCGGTGATTAAAACAAACAACGTGAGCAACGGATCGACNCCATAGCGTTGNGCAAAACGCTTCGGTTTGAATGACTCGATATGTCCTGTTTCAGTTNCTNTCAGCATGCTTTGGNTCGAGAACGCGTTGATTGATTGTTGCGATGTAATCGAAATCTGGCGGGCTTGCNCCTCNATTACGGTCGAGCAACCAATAATCGAATACTTTTCGAGCAGCAGGCGCAGCTGTTGAACCACCCGATCCTCCATTCTCGATAATCAGTGCAACCACGATCCGAGGCGCATCTGCAGGCGCAAATCCAACAAACAGTGCGTGGTCACGAAAACGCTCTTCAATCTCGTCCGCGTCATACTGCTCTTCCTGCCCAATACTCACCACCTGTGCTGTCCCAGTTTTACCTGCAATCCGGTAATTCAGTCCACGAGCCGCACCGCGCGCTGTTCCAGTTTCACCATGCAGGACGCCTTCCATTGCATCAATCATCCGCTCCCAGTCCATCGACGTGCCCAAAGGCACGGGAGCGCCCGCGTCCACATCTTCAAGCACCGAGAAATGCGGTTCGATAAAATTCCCACGACGTGCTGTTGCTGTTGTTGCTGCCGCAAGTTGCAATGGCGTTGTCACCCAAAACCCTTGACCAATTCCAGAGATCACTGTCTCCCCGAGATACCATGACTCATTTCTGGCAGCGCGTTTCCAGTCTCGACTTGGAAGAATTCCGGGTAGATCACCTTGAATATCGCGACCTTGCCGACGTCCGAATCCAAAATGTTTCATACCCTCAGACATTTGGTCGATGCCAAGTCGCACAGCCATATCATAAAAATAGGTGTCGCATGACTCGATGATCGCCTTGTCCATATTAACCCGACCGTGGCCCCACTCCTTCCAGTCGCGATATTTGTGTTCGTTTCCTGGCAACTGAAAAAAGCCTCGAGAAAAATATTCTGATTTCCAACTCACTGCACCATAGTGCAAGCCGACCAGACCAATCATCGGTTTGATCGTCGATCCCGGGGGATATTGTCCACGTAAAGCGCGATTGAATAANGGCGTATCGCGATCAACCTGAAGTGCCGAGTATTCAGCCTGACTGATCCCACCAATGAATGAGTTCGCATCATAGGTCGGCGCACTGGCAAGTCCTAAAATGCCACCGTTCATTGGATCAATCGCAACGATCGCTCCGCGTTTATCTCCGAGGACGTCATACAGNTTGGCAGTCAACCCAATATCCAGATGCAAAGGGATGTCTGCACCGGGTGCCGGGTCCTCTCGATCCACTGATCGCATAATCTGACCACGAGCGCTCGTCTCGACCCGCTCAACACCGACCTGGCCCAACAGCGCATCTTCATAGGCTTTCTCGATCCCTAATTTACCAATGGTCTCTGTGCCGGCGTAGCGGCTTTCTTCAATCCGTTTCAACTCATCAAGTGATAATCGCCCAACATATCCAAGACTATGAGCCGTCAAACCACCATACGGATAGTAGCGGGTTGGCCGAGCCTCCATTTGCAGTCCCGGAAACCGAAATAGATCAACCGCAATCCGTGCCGCATCAGATTCCGATAAATCATCTTTGACGACGACTGGATCACGGGGCCTACGACGGGTTTTCAAGTTTTTAGCAAAACGCTCCGCGTCGCTATCGGTGAATTCAATACGCTGTCGGACCTCTGCAATCAGCTCGTCTAAATCGGTTACCTCTTCCGGAATCAACAACAATTGAAGGTTGGGCCGGTTCTCGGCCAAAACCACGCCATTACGGTCGATGATCAGGCCGCGTGCAGGNCCAACTGGTAGTGTTTGTAATCGGTTTGCTTCNGACGCNGTTTGAAATCGCTCTGTTTCAACCAATTGAAGCCAAATCAGTCTTGCCAAGAGTAGNGACAGAAGAACTAAACCACCCAGAGCGGCAACAACGACTCGCGACTGGATGAGATTCTTTTCACGAACACCGGTTGAAAGTTCCAAACCTAACTCCTGTGGTATGGATGTCCTTGCCGGACACTATCCGCTCGATACAGTTGTTCAACAACAATGACTCGGGCCAGCGGATGGGGAAAGACCAGTTTAGACAAACTCCACTGACTGTCTGCCCGCTGCCTCATGTTCTCACACCATCCATCGGCGCCGCCTATAGCAAAGACCAAAGAACGGCCCGAGAGTTCCCACTGNGTGATTTGATCTGCTAACTCAGAGGTAGAGTATAACCNTCCGCGTTCGTCCAAAAGGATTAAAAAATCATTGGCTTTTAAACGGTCGAGCAGTTTCTTTTGATGTTCTGCTTGCGCTTCAGCACCGGCTTTCTTCGATGCCGTGATTTCCTCAATCTGAAGTTTAAATTGGTGTCGGAACCGCGGTAAATAATCGGCGCAGGCATCAGAAACCCAAGTTGGCATCTTTTGTCCAATCGTTATTAACCGTACCTCTGCCATTAATGCTCGTTATCCTCAGCCGTATCTCGGCCGCGACGATCCCAGAGTCTTTCAAGATCATAGAACTCACGAATCGGCGGCTGCATGACATGAAGGACAACTGAATCAAAATCAACGAGGACCCATTCAGCCGCATCAGCACCNTCACTACCAAGGGCACCCACGCCATGCTTCACTTTCATTTCCNGAGCGACATGATCGGCNAGAGACTTCACNTGACGACTTGATGTTCCACTGGCAATCACCAACCAATCGGTGACAGAGGTCTGCCCTCTCACATCAACAATTCGAATATNCAAGGCTTTCAGATCCTCAAGGGCGTCAACGATCGGTTGGGTCAAATCAATTTCTTCAGTCATTAAGCGTCCTGATACAAACGGTGCTGCCTGATATANTCAGCAATTTTCGGTGGTACGGGAAGTCTGGACTCATCCTTTGCAATCAGCTCTCGCACAACAGTTGATGAAACCGGAACATTTGGNGTGTCTAAAAACGCNAGCAAACCACATCCGATTTCGCGCATTTCACATAGATCATCGGTCCATCGATACGCAGATAAGCTCTGGGGGATCTCAACGCGCTGATNCGCCCGATTGAGGATACACAGATGGCTGAGCTCAGCGAGTANTTCAGNTCGATACCACTGATCAATCGCACCGGCCGCATCGGCACCCAAGCAGAAAACTAGAGATTCATCTGTACCAAACTGTTCCCGAAGCGCCCGCAGTGTGTCTACCGTATAACTTGGTCCACTGCGGTCAAGCTCGATCGCATTAACCACCGCTTGAGATATTCCGTCCACCGCTGCTTNAAGCATCGCTAACCGATGTTCAGACGATGCCATGCACGCCCGGTGCGGTGGCTGATGATTGGGTATCACATGGATAGTTGCATTCGGGAAGGCGCGCAATAAGCTCTCCACCATCATGACATGGCCGTCATGAACAGGATCAAAAGTTCCACCAAACAGCACCTGCACTAAGCGCGCACCTGCCCTTCTCCAAAAACGATCCATTTTTGATTCGTTAGCCCTTCCAGACCAACCGGACCGCGTGCATGAATGCGGTCAGTCGAAATACCGATTTCTGCGCCAAGCCCATATTCAAATCCATCCGCAAACCGCGTCGATGCATTTGCAATGACCGAAGACGAGTCAACTGCCCGCATGAAATGACGCACGGTTCCATAGTTTGTCGACAGGATAGCGTCAGTATGGTGCGAGCCATAATGATTAATGTGCTCGATAGCCTCATCCACTGATGACACCACCTTAATGGCAACCACAGGGCCGAGGTATTCCTCATACCAATCGTCTTCGGTGGCACTTGATGCTGAGGACAAGATCGCACAGACGCGCTCACATCCACGGATCTCAACCGCATAAGGTTGCAGTACTGCTTCGAGTGCTGGAAGTAATGTCTTGATCACGGCTTCGTGAATTAAAAATGACTCCGCAGCATTGCAAACGCCGTAACGATGGGTCTTCGCATTTTCAAGTATTTGAAGTGCCTGTTGCTCATCACTTTCTGCATCGACATAGACATGACAATTACCATCTAAGTGCTTAATGACAGGCACTGTTGCTTTTTTTGAAATGCGTTCAATTAAACCTTTACCACCACGAGGAATGATCACATCACACATCGGATGATCGCCTCCAATCATTGCACCGACGAAGTCACGATCTGTG
Organism: Gammaproteobacteria bacterium; assembly: GCA_002705325.1. The sequence goes on from PAFS01000025.1 coordinate 31,623, forward strand.
GTTGGTGCAACTTGGACACACGCCTCTGGCAGACCAACCGATGTCAAGCCATCAGCGATAGATTGAGCAATTGCTTGGTTGGAGTAAAACGCTTCACTACCGCCTCTTAAAACACACGCATTTCCTGATTTCAGGCAGAGAGCGGCTGCATCGATGGTCACGTTCGGACGTGACTCATAAATAATCCCAATCACACCGAGTGGCTGTCGCATGAGTCCGACTTCAATTCCCGATGGACGACGCGTCATACAAGAAACTTCACCAACCGGATCAGGTAAAGCAACAATTTGCTCAACACCCTCAATCATCGTGTCGATACGGGCATTGTTTAACTCCAGGCGGTCAAGTAACGCTTCATCAAGCCCGTTATTCCGGCCCACCTCAAGGTCTTTCTGATTCGCTTTAAGAATTTGAGAGCTCGACCCTGCCATTGCATCACGGATCGCTAAAAGTGCTGCATTTTTGGTATTGGTCGATGCGGTCGCAATGGTAGTTCGCACNGCTCCGGCTTGNTTAGCCATTTGTTGGTAGTTCATGATCNCTCCACTGTCGTCCGCAGATTATACAGTGGGTTNTGNTCGGATATCAGGCGCCACGCCCTTGAATNTGGAGTTTTGTCACCTCGGNCTCTAATTCAANCAGTCTCAGCAGTGGGTCNCTGATCTCAAAAAATGACTGCTTCACTTCATTATCAAGAGGCAGNAGTTCAGTAAGGCGCGCACTCACTTCAGTTGCGTCGGTGTAATCAATATCGCTGTATAAGCCCCGCACGGCCGGATGGACTTGAAGACTCTTCAGTAACTCAACCANACCGGAATGCTCGGCAGGTACCTCAACAGACACCTCCATGGGAATATCTGCTGCATCGGCAATCCATAAGCCATCTTCACACTGCCTAGGGTTAAACAGCTGCTGTTTGCGCTCTCCGACAGCAAGAATTCCGAGTAGTCCATTGCTTAATTGATCAAAATCACGAATCGAGACTTCACAACCGAGATCCGCGAACCCTTCAGACCGTGACATTGTCACAATGAAGTTCCCACCTTCTCGCATGCATGAACCGACCATATCCAAGTATCGCGCTTCAAAAATCTGAAGCGGTAGCCGGCCGCCTGGAAACAAAACCAGTGGTAATGGGAAGAGCGGTTTAGTCACAGCAACCTCAGGCCGTATTGATTCAATAATCATGCAATGTACTGTGCGGATGTTTCAAAATTTTTCAACGCTCCTGTAAGCGGTCAACCACTCGACTTTGGATTCCAGAAAATCCGCTGTTAGACATAAATACGATNTGCCCGGTGGTTTGCCTAACCAACTCATGCTCCAGACTCAACNCGTCAGCCACGACACTCGAGGTTCCATTCGATCGCTCAAGTACAGAAGTATCCCACTCAGTTTCAGTCGACAACACCCAAATGACGCGATCAGCACANGCGGTTGAATCTAACAGTGCACTGCCGTGAATACCTGCCTTCATCGTGTTCGACCGCAACTCAATCACCGCAATCAACGGACCATGCGTTGCACCGGGCTCACTGAGTGCATGAAGCGTTGTTTCGATCGCCGTTGGATGATGCGCAAAGTCATCCCAAATCTTCAAATGATCTGTCTCATANAACAGGTTCAGTCGGCGAGCGACNCCTTTAAAAGAGGCAAGCGCANTGAATGACTGCCTTACCGGTAAATCGACCGCATGCGCCATTGCGACAGCAATCTCTGCATTCTGTGCGTTATGAGTCCCACGCATCGTCCATTGGATGGATTGATCAAGCTCCNNACTGATCAACTCATTCGATTTTGCAATGAATTCAAGCTCTGTNTCTTGTCCAACNCGTTTCTGGNGAGACCAGCAACCACGNGCCAAGACGCGCTCGATCGCCTCAACCCCGGATCGACTGATCACACAACCAGANCCCGGAACGCGGCGAATGACGTGGTGAAATTGCGTCTCAATCGCCGCAAGGTCGGTAAAAATATCAGCGTGATCAAACTCTAAATTGTTGATCCCCAAAATATCAGGGTGGTAGTGCACAAATTTTGATCGTTTATCAAAAAATGCAGTGTCATATTCGTCNGCCTCCACGACAAAATAGTGTCCACTGCCAATGCGAGCTGACNCACCAAAATTTCGGGGAACACCGCCAATCAAAAATCCTGGCTCCAAACCTTGGGACTCCAAAATCCATGCAAGCATGCTGGTTGTNGTGGTTTTGCCATGAGTGCCCGAGACTGCAAGTACCGTCATATCAGTCGTCAGATGGCCGAGCAACTCGGGNCCAGAAACAAATGGGATTTTCCGATCNAAAACAGCTTCAACGACNGGGTTACCACGCGACATGGCATTTCCAATGACAACCATGTCGAGATCATCAGTCAGAACGCTGGTGTCAAAGCCCTCATGCAGAATAATCNCGGCATCTNGNAGCTGATCTGACATCGGGGGATACACATACTGGTCTGAGCCCGTCACGTCCCAACCCTTTTGGCAGCAAAGTTGTGCTAGGCCACCCATAAACGTACCGCAGATTCCGAGAATATGNATTTTCAAAATGCNTTCTCTCTAATTCGTNTCAAAGATAGTGTCATTGCACGCTACAAACAGCAACGAGCGATCTTGAACCATTTCACAATGGCGATTGGTGTTCGTATCGGTTGAAATAGAGACNGAAGCACNGGACACTTGCCGTCTGCAAATGCATCGATTTGATTTATTAACCACCTGAGGACCTTATGAGCTTNAATGATATTCCTGCGGGAAAGGACATCCCAAACGACATTTATGTCGCAATTGAAATCCCATCAAACTCAACGCCAATCAAGTATGAAATCGAGAAAGAATACGATGCCGTATTCGTCGATCGTTTCATGGCGACACCAATGTTCTACCCAGCGAATTACGGGTATGTACCCAACACACTTGCAGACGACGGAGACCCGCTCGACGTATTGGTGGTCACACCTTACCCAGTGCAGCCGGGATCAATTATTCGTGCGCGCCCAATTGGTATTTTGGATATGAGCGACGAAGCCGGTCGCGACTCGAAAGTACTGGCGGTACCACACGATAAACTGACGACGCTGTACAAGGAAGTCAAGGAGCCTCAAGACTTAGGATCATTGCTTCTCGATCAAATCGCTCACTTCTTCGAGAACTATAAAGATCTCGAAGCAGGTAAATGGGTCAAAGTCGATGGTTGGCGTGGATCCGATGCAGCTCNCNACGCGGTGNTTGCCTCTGTCGAAGCAGCCAAAAAGTAATCAACCTTGCGCCANCAGTGCACGCAAGTCAGAAATGGCTGCGTGCGCTCTGGAGATGTAACTGGCCATCACGAGAGAATGGTTCGCAAAAACCCCAAACCCAGAGCCATTGAGAATTATTGGAGACCAAACCGTTTGCTGAGTCGCTTCTAATTCGCGAATCACTTGTTTGAGCGACACACGCGCATTTTTATTATCGAGAACTGAACCAAAATCTTTTTCGATCGCGCGCAGNATATGNAACAANGCCCAAGNCGAGCCCCGCGCCTCAAAAAAGACATCGTCAATTTCAAGCCATGGCGTTTTGATCATCCGTTCTGACACATCCTGCGTCGATTGGCCTGCTGCAGGATCACCCGCTAAGTCTGTNTTAAATCTCGTTTGCCCAACGCTTGCCGATAGTCGTTGGCTCAGCGAACCGAGGCGCGTCTCCACATCGGCCAAATAGTTACGCAGATTATCTGCNCGGGCGTANAGTTGCGCGCTCTCCCCGGGTGTTGCCANNCGGCCTTGATATGACTTCAATGACTCGACTGCTTTGAAGTAACTTGACTCAGCAGATGGGAACCATTTCTCGCTGTCGTAGTTGAGGGCAGGCTCAGCGACGACCAGATCAGCATCCTCAGTCGACTGAGACTGACTACGTGACAAATCTTTGCGTAATGCTCGGGCCAAATCTCGCGCCTGAACCAACGTACCAAATTCCCAGTTTGGCATATTNTCGAGCCAAAGCCCTGGTGGCGTCACGTCGTTCGATAAATAGCCACCTGGCTTATCCAGTAACGTCTCGGTAATGAAGATTAAGGTTCCAACAGTGGCGCTACCAATCGTGATCTGATGATCACCAGGTGCCGTCTCTGCCAAAATCTCTTCGATCCGTTGCTGTTGAGGTGGCTGACTCCAGTGGATTCCNAACAATACCGCGCCGAGCAAATACAACACCGCAGCACCACTAGCAGCGACGATCCACGTTGATTGGTTACCGAGATTGGCCAGCCGGTTCTTGAAAGCTTCGAGCATGTTTAATCCGTTTNTCTAATCCCAAANAACGAGTATCATCAACCAATATGACAACGGGAGGAAANCAGTGCAACGCGTTATCTCAAGTTTTATTGNAGCCGNCTGTTTTTTGGCGACTGCGTCTGCGCAGGGNCAAGGNGCATTTGGCTCAANTTTTGGTGCTCCAGATCTGCTAGCCCCAGAACAGGCGTTTATTGTCTCGCAACCACAGGCCGATGTGATNGAAATCAAGATTGCAGACGGTACTTACCTTTACGATGACCGGACGATCGTGCAAAACGATGCGGGCGATATTCTCAAAACGGAACGTTCTCAATCTGAGATGTATGATGATCCNTTGTTCGGACCAACGCCAATTCATAAGAAACGCTTACGGATGACCATCTCGAATGCACCCGATCTGATGGTTTTGACTTATCAAGGCTGTGCAGATATTGGATTTTGCTACCCGCCACAACAAACAGAACTGTCATTTTCACGGTAAATCGCGCAAAATAGCCGCACGTTTAAAGAAGTTGTGGTGATTTTATGTCCAAGATGCTCGTGCTGAATGGCCCAAATCTAAATCTGCTCGGACGACGAGAGCCTGGCGTCTATGGCACCACGACGCTACAGGAGTTGAAAAATAACCTGTTAGCCAATGCGCCTTTCGGGATGGCGCTTGAGTTTTTTCAGAGCAACCACGAAGGCCAGATGATCGATCGAATTCATCGAGTGATGGACGAACCGGTCGATGGGATTGTCATCAACCCGGGTGCCTGGACACATACCAGCGTTGCCCTTCGTGATGCACTCAGTGCAGTTGCCGCTCCCTTTGTCGAAGTACATATCTCGAACGTGCACGCGCGCGAAGCAATTCGCCATCACTCGTATCTCTCTGATATTGCACTCGCAGTTATCGCGGGATGCGGAATGCAGGGCTATACATTTGCTCTAGAAACACTAGATCAACGCTCAAAAGGCTAAGGCTCGAGGATGGATATTCGTAAGATCAAAAAACTGATCGAATTGCTGCACGACACGGACGTTGCTGAAATTGAAATTTCAGAAGGCGAAGAAAGTGTTCGTATTACACGTGGCAGCACCAATCAAGTTGTTGTTCAAACACCACAGATGACTGCACCCCAAGCGGTGGTCGCGCAACCCGCAATACCGCAGCCTGTTTCCGACGAACCAACGGGTGTGGCAGCACCAGCCGGCCATCAAGTGAAGTCACCAATGGTTGGCACTTTCTATCGCTCGCCATCCCCAGATGCAGCGGCGTTTATCGAGATTGGGAGTGAAGTCAAACAGGGCGATACACTCTGCATCATCGAGGCAATGAAGATGATGAATCAGATCGAAGCAGACGCTTCAGGTGAAGTCCTTGCGATTCTTGTGGACGAGGGTGATGCCGTTGAGTTCGAGCAACCACTCGTCGTCATTGGATAGTTTAATGTTTGAGAAAATCGTCATTGCCAACCGCGGAGAAATTGCACTTCGCATTTTAAGAGCGTGCCGGCAACTTGGTGTTCGCACGGTCGCTGTGCATTCGGTATGCGATCGGGACTTGAAACACGTCAAGCTCGCAGATGAAACGGTTTGCATCGGCCCGAACCCCTCAAATCAAAGCTATTTAAATGTGCCTGCCATTATCGCGGCAGCGGAAGTAACTGATGCCCAAGCCATCCATCCAGGTTACGGATTCTTGGCTGAAAATGCGGATTTTGCGGAACGTATCGAACATTCTGGCTTTACATTTATTGGTCCTTCCGCGGCAACCATCCGATTGATGGGCAATAAAGTTGCTGCAATTGAAGCCATGCAAGCGGCAGATGTACCGACAGTACCGGGGTCCAATGGCCCATTGGCCGAAGATGACGCAAAAAATCTGCAAATCGCGAAAGACATTGGATTCCCCGTCATCGTCAAGGCAGCAGCAGGCGGAGGTGGTCGCGGGATGCGGGTCGTTCACACAGAATCCAACCTGCTCAGTTCAATTCAGATCACAAAAGCCGAAGCAAAAGTAGCCTTTGACGATGAAACCGTTTATTTGGAAAAGTTTCTCGAAAAACCACGCCATGTCGAAGTCCAAGTGTTGGCAGATCAACACGGTAACGCGATCCATCTTTACGATCGCGATTGTTCACTGCAACGTCGACATCAAAAAGTACTGGAAGAAGCACCAGCGTCTGAAGTCGACCCAGAAGCGCGCGTACAGGTTCTAGAAGCCTGCGTGACGGCCTGCCAAAACATGGGTTACGTCGGAGCCGGCACGTTTGAATTTTTGTATGAAGACGGTCGTTTTTACTTCATCGAAATGAATACCCGCGTGCAGGTTGAGCACCCTGTCAGTGAAATGGTGACTGGGATTGACATCATCCGCGAACAAATCTCAGTCGCTGCCGGTAATCCACTCTCGGTCACGCAAGATCATATCAAACTGAACGGACATGCGATTGAGTGCCGCATCAATGCTGAAAACCCTAATACGCTTCTGCCAAGTCCTGGGTTAATTTCAAGGTACCATCCTCCGGGTGGACCGGGTGTTCGTGTGGATTCACATATCTATTCTGGTTACGCAGTGCCTCCACACTATGACTCAATGATTGCCAAGTTCATCACGCACGGGGCAACACGAGAGGAAGCATTAAGACGCATGGAAATTGCCCTGTCTGAATCGTTGATTGATGGCATCCAGACCAATATTCCGCTGCAACGCGACATCGTGACAGATACCACCTTTCTGAATGGACCGGTCAGTATCCACTATCTAGAGAAAAAACTGGGTCTGTCGTGACCGGATTTCGGCAACTCACGGTGTTAGCACCTGGTGATCAAGTAGAGCTCCTCGAGGAGCTTTTCTTTTTGGCAGATGCTCAAGCAGTGACGCTGGTTGATGATGGAAATTCACCGATTTTTGAACCGCCAGTGGGATGCCATCCAGTCTGGCCGCGAACTCAGTTGCAGGGACTGTTTTACGACCAAAGACCCGACGCTGAAATCCTCGGAGATCTTGCAACATATTTCCAGCGCGCCAACATCCNCATTGAACTGCCGAAAGAACTCACACNTCTNCCGGANCNAGATTGGNTCAGAGTATCGCTAGACCAATTTCAACCGATCAAAATTGGTAGGTTCTGGGTCAAACCATCATGGAATGACGAACCAAGACCTGAAGATCTCACGATACTGAATTTAGATCCTGGTTTGGCNTTTGGTACAGGTATGCATCCAACGACGCAACTATGTCTTGAATGGCTCAGTNCGAACCCNCCCTCATCCCAGACAGTAATGGACTTTGGTTGTGGATCAGGAATTTTGGGTGTTGCAGCAGGTTGCCTTGGTGCGAGCCAAATCACCGGACTTGANATCGACCCACAAGCGCTNATTGCGACCGAACATAATGCAAGTTTGAATCACTTAGTGGTTAAGACACTGCTACCCGATCAGACGCCGGACCGGGCTTTTGATNTTGTCGTCGCTAANATNCTCGCGAACCCCTTAATTGCGCTCGCGAGNACCCTCACTAAGCTCACCCGACCAGGTGGGAAAATTGTGATGGCTGGTCTACTCGAAGAACAAGCCGATCGGGTAAGGGCTGCTTACCCCGCAATCACCTTTGATGACGATCAATCGAGAGAAGGCTGGACNCGTCTCTCAGGAATAAAAATTGAGTAATCGTTTTGCGTATCGGCTCTCATCAATTTGATAANCCTGTCTGGCTAGCCCCCATGGCTGGCGTCACAGACCGCCCCGTTCGCGTCTTATGCAGAACGCTTGGAGCGGGTATGGCAATTTCCGAAATGATTCACTCAGACACCAGCCTCTGGGAAACGACAAAGAGTGATCGAAGACTGGATATTCAGGACGAGCCAGGNCCAATTAGTATTCAGATTGCGGGATATGATCCTCNCATGATGGCCAAGGCCGCTCGTGCCAATGAAGAGCGTGGAGCAGATATCATTGATATCAATNTCGGCTGCCCTGCGAAGAAAGTACTCAAAAAAGCGGCTGGCTCAGCACTTATGCGTGATGAAGCACTCTGTGCAGAAATTTTTCGCCAAGTCACAAAAGCNGTACAAATTCCCGTCACAGTCAAAATGCGAACAGGNTGGGATCAGTTATCGAAAAANGGTCCTGTAATCGCAAAAATGGCAGAAGATCTTGGACTTCAAGCAGTGACGATGCACGGAAGAACGCGTTGCGATCTGTACAAAGGTGAGGCCGAATACGACACCATTCGACGGACACGCGACGTAATCCAAATTCCATTGATCGCCAATGGCGACATTACATCGACNGACNAAGCGCGCGGCGTCTTGTCGGCAACTGGCGCAGATGCAGTCATGATCGGTCGTGGGACGCAGGGCGACCCGTGGCTACCCGGACTGATNGCCGCCGAGCTCAGCGGCAGATGCCTCTCCCGACCCACNATTGAGGTTCAAATCAGAACCATGGCCGAACTGGTCAAAGAAATTCAACTGTTCTANGGCGAAAGAACCGGCGTGAAAATGGCTCGCAAGCACATGCAATGGTTTTTAAAACGATTTGCAAATGGGGCCGAAGCATGGTCACAATTACAAANAATTGTTGATGCAGAGGTCCAGTATCAACGGTTTAAAGAATTAATAGACGGAGGAGGACTCCGCGATGGGATTGAAAGAACTGGTTAGAAAACAGATCGATCAGTACTTTGACGAACTTGATGGTGAGAAACCACAAGACCTCTACGACCTTGTTGTCGGCCAGGTCGAGCATGCGTTGCTTGAGGCTGCTCTGCACCAAAGCAACAACAATCAATCGAAGGCAGCCGAGATGCTAGGCATCAGTCGGGGCACATTGCGTACCCGCATGAAACTCTTCGGTTTACTCTCCTAGACTGCTCAAGNCACTGGTATACTTGGCNCTTTTTTCAGGNAGCGTTAATCAAGGATGCNAGCNACCGANTCAATTCAGGTGCGTNGAGCACTACTCAGTGTTTCAGACAAAACAAACTTAATCGACTTTGCCCAAGGTCTTTACGATCTTGGCGTTCAGTTGGTATCCACCGGCGGCACATTTCGTGCGCTTCAAGACGCAGGNCTACCGGCAATCGAAGTATCCTCTGTGACTGAATTNCCNGAAATGATGGATGGACGTGTCAAAACCCTTCACCCAAAAATTCACGGGGGAATTCTCGGCCGCCGCGACCAAGACCAGGCTGTCATGGCAGCACATGGAATCGAACCGNTCGATCTTGTCTGTGTNAACCTATANCCGTTCGAGGAGACGATTGCGAACCCTGANAAGACTCACNAAGACGCGATTGAAAATATNGATATTGGTGGCCCGACGATGGTTCGTTCAGCTGCCAAGAATCATCAATTTGTCGGNATCGTGACGTCACCACTTCAATATCAAATGGTGTTATCNGAACTAAACGCAGGCGCACTGTCATTTGAGACTCGCAAGCAACTCGCTAAGGCTGCCTTCCAGNATACTGCTGGGTATGACGGAGCAATTGCCAATTATTTGGGACGCGATGACGAAGCGGCCCAGTATCCTGAAAAACTATTTATGCATTTTGAGCGTGATTCGGTCTTACGTTACGGCGAAAACCCACACCAGTCCGCTGCGTTTTATCGTGACCCAAGTGTTAGCGAATCATCTATCGGTACATCACAGCAACTCGCTGGAAAAGCACTCTCCTTTAACAACATTGCAGACACCGATGCGGCGCTTGAATGTGTTCGCCAGTTTGATCGGCCTGCATGCGTTATCGTGAAACATGCAAACCCATGCGGCGTTGCCGTCGAAGGATCGATTCTTGACGCCTATGAAAAAGCATTTGAGACAGACCCAACTAGCGCATTTGGTGGAATTATTGCCTTTAACCGTTCACTTGACGCAGAAACAGCAGATCGGATTTTGGAACGTCAATTCGTGGAAGTCATTATCGCTCCAGGCGCTGAAACAGGTGTGATTGAACTCTTCGAGAAAAAGCCATCGGTTCGATTACTGACCGTTGGCGCACTCGCAACAATCCCTCAGCAAGCGGATTATCGTCGTGTTCAGGGTGGGCTGTTGATTCAAGACACTGACACAGGATCGAGAACGGTATCTGAACTGACGTGTATTACAGAGACCAAACCAACGACCGCACAAATGGCAGATCTTTTATTTGCTTGGAAAGTCGCGAAGTTTGTCAAATCCAATGCGATTATCTACGCCAAAAATAATCAAACGATCGGTGTCGGAGCAGGTCAAATGAGCCGTGTCTATTCAGCACGAATTGCAGCGATCAAAGCACAAGACGCCAATCTTGAAGTGGCAGGTAGTGTGATGGCCTCAGATGCATTTTTCCCATTTAGAGATGGAATCGATGCCGCCGCTGAATCTGGAATCGCTGCAGTCATTCAGCCCGGTGGATCGATTCGTGATGACGAAGTCATCAAAGCTGCAAACGAACACGGTATCGCAATGGTATTCACCGGTATGCGTCACTTCCGACATTAAGGTTTGATTATGAAAGTTCTTGTTATTGGCGGCGGGGGCCGCGAACACGCGCTTGCTTGGAAACTTGCACAATCTCCCCGAGTGACAAATGTTTTTGTCGCACCAGGAAATGCAGGCACAGCGCTCGAAGATACGATCACCAACGTGAATCTTTCTGTGTCTGACTTGGACGGCTTGGTAGCATTTGCAGAAAGTCAGAACATTGACTATACCGTTGTCGGACCAGAGGCCCCTCTTGTGGACGGGATTGTCGATCGTTTTGAAGCAAAAGGGCTTCGCTGCTTTGGTCCACGCGCTGATTGCGCACAACTTGAGGGGTCCAAAGCGTTTACCAAAGAATTTTTAAAACGTCACAATATCCCTACGGCAGCCTACGGCACCTTCACCGATGTTGACCAAGCGATCGCCTACCTCGATGAAGTCGGTGCGCCGATTGTTGTGAAAGCNGATGGATTNGCCGCAGGCAAAGGTGTCATCCTTGCAGAGANGCTCAATGAAGCGAAATCTGCTGTGCGCCATATGCTCCAAGGGAACCAGTTTGGGGATGCTGGCAGTCGCGTTGTGATCGAAGAATTCCTGACTGGAGAAGAAGCCAGCTTCATTGTGATGGTCGATGGTACGGATGTTCTGCCACTGGCATCCTCACAGGATCATAAAGCTGCTCACGATGGTGATACGGGACCCAANACCGGAGGGATGGGTGCATACTCCCCCGCACCAGTTGTTGACCAAACCTGTCATGACCGGATTATGGCGGANGTGATCCAGCCAACAATCCATGGACTGGCTGCCGATGGATTGAGGTATCGCGGATTCCTCTACGCTGGCATTATGGTGACCGCTGACGGGACACCAAAAGTACTCGAGTACAATTGTCGATTTGGCGATCCTGAAACGCAGCCAATTCTTTTGCGTTTAAAAAGTGATCTACTCGACTTGGTCGAAGCTGCATGCCANGGCGGCCTAGCGAACCAAATCGCTGTGTGGGACTCGCGTGCCGCCTTGGGGGTGGTCATGGCGGCACCTGGATACCCGGGCGACTACCCGAAAGGAAGCGCTATTCGATTGGGCCAGGATATGGCTGACACCAAGGTGTTTCATGCCGGAACTGCAATAAGCAACGACCAACCCGTCACATCAGGTGGCCGAGTGCTTTGCGTGACTGCACTTGGATCAGGTGTAACTGAAGCTCAAGCCAAAGCATATGAACGGCTGAAAACCGCGCAATTCGAAGGTGCTGAGTATCGCACTGATATCGGATATCGAGCAGTGGAGCGCGAAAACGCTTAATCCAAAAGAACAGGAATCACTCCAGCCAACCGAATGTACTGTGGCGTGATTTCTGTCCCAAGTGCATGAAACGTAACGCCAAAATCACGAGCTCTCTGACACGCATCGGCAAATGCACCATCGAGTTGTCGGTATGGGCTCACAGACTGAATTCCCGTATGCATTGCAACAAAGACCAAGTGTGTCTCGATTCCATCGGAGGCCAAGTCTGCCAACAGATTCACATGTTGCGTTGCACGCTCAGATGGTGCATCAGGAAATAATCCGATACCCCGATCACCACACATCGTCACCGATTTGATTTCGACGTATACCGGTCGACTACCTCGCGCCAACTCAAGGTCAAAGCGATGTGACCCAACAGTCGGCTCCCGGCGAATAAACGTCACCTCTGGGATCCAACGTGACAGATCAGTCAAGGACAATAATTCATTGGCACGAGCGGTGTTAATACACGCCATGCCCAACGGTGCTTCAACTAATTCCCAAGCAAACCCTAATTTGCGCCCTGGTGGTTGCTGACGAAACCAAACACGTGAACCTTGATCAAGCAATCCAGTCATGCGACCTGTGTTTGCGCAGTAAGCAGTAATCACTCCATCACTGGTATCGATGTCAGCAAAAAATCGTTTGTATCGACGAATGAACCGGCCTTCGATGAGCGGTTCCTGGTACTTAATCATGAATAAAACGGGCCACTCTATCGAGTGCTTCCAGCAATCGATCAGCAGGTTGCGTGTAGGCGATCCGGATCCAGGTTGGTGGAAGACTGTTTGAAAAATCAACGCCTGGAGTCATTGCCACACCGGTTTCACGAATTAAATCAGAACAGAATTGCTGACTATTGCTGGTGATATCTGAAGCATCTACAAACACGTAAAAGGCACCATCAGGCTCGGCAGCAATCTGAAAACCCATCGCCTCGAGGCGAGGGTTCAAAAGATCGCGGCGCGCTTCCAATTCGCGCCGATGCATCTCTGCTTCTTGCAACGCGTCAGACTCGAAACAGGCAAGTGCGGCTTCTTGTGCAAATGATGGCGCACAAATGAAAAGGTGCTGTGCTAATCGTTGCGTCGCTTCAAGCGCATACTCTGGAATCACGAGCCAGCCAAGGCGCCAGCCTGTCATGTTGAAATATTTTGAAAAACTCCCGACCACGAAGTGTTGATCTGAAATCATAAGACTACTACCCAACGCATCGTTAAACGCAAGACTCTGATAGATCTCATCGACAATTAAATGACGATGCGTTATTAAGCACCAGTGAATCATCCGCTCAAGCTCCGCACGCGGAACAGCCTGTCCTGTTGGATTCGCTGGATGTGCGAGCATAAGCGTTCGATCACTGGCTGTCGCTTCAGCCTCGAGTGCAGTACACGTTGGCTGAAACTGAGTTGTCACGTCGGTTGTAATCCAGTGAACTTCGCCACCCACTGCTTCAACAAATCTTGGATTACATGGATACGCTGGATCAGCCATCAGCACTCCATCTCCTGGATTCGTAGTTGCCGCTGATGCCAACAAAAGACCCGCTGATGCGCCCATGGTGATCTGTATTCGTCGCGCTGGCACATCCAAACCCTGCGATCGATACCAGGCCGATAATGCGTCCCTTAATCGTTCAATACCCCGTGAATCGGTGTATCGGGTCTTCCCAGCCTTCAGAGCGGTACAAGCGCGCTCAATCACAGACGACGATGTCGGAAAATCAGGCTCCCCGACTTCAAGGTGAATCACATCAACACCCCGAGACTCCAGTTCTTCTGCAATCCGGACCACTTCCATTACATGAAAAGGAGGAATTGCCTGCAGTCTGTCAGCCAGTGGGCGCGGATCAATAGGTCTCAATGTGTTCTCCAGTTGAAAGAAGGTGGTAGAGTCGTTGATGTTCTGATACTTTCTCGCGACTAACTTTCATAGTGTGGAGTTTCGCCGACAATGGCAACGAATAAACAAGAATCACTCTTAGGTTACGTTGATCCGTACCAAACATCGAAAGATGAAGAGTACATGAGTGANGCGATGCGTGAACACTTCGTGAAGATTCTCGATCAGTGGAAACGTAATCTGATGGAAGAAGTCGACCGCACCGTTTCGCACATGAAAGAGGAAGCAGCGAACTTCGCTGATCCAGCCGATCGCGCCACGCAAGAGGAGGAGTTCAGTCTCGAACTGCGTACCAGAGATCGTGAACGTAAATTGATCAAGAAGATCGATAAGACACTNGAGGCGATTGAAAACGACGACTACGGGTTTTGCGAAACATGTGGAATCGAGATTGGTCTACGTCGCTTAGAAGCGCGGCCAACAGCGACTCAATGCGTCGACTGTAAAACACTCGACGAGCTTCGCGAAAAACAAACTGGCGCATAAACATTTGGCCCAATATCGTGGTCGGTTTGCACCCTCAGCGACNGGCCCGTTGCATCTGGGGTCCATTCTTGCTGCACTCGTTAGCTACATTCATGCAAAACAGCATCATGGTGACTGGCTGATTCGTATTGATGATCTTGACAAGAAGCGATGTAAGCAAATCCATGTTGAATCNATCCTTGAATGTCTAGATGCGTTTGGATTCAGNCCGTCTGCATCGGTTTGTCGGCAAACCGATCGAATAACGGACTACCAAAACGCGCTGGTTTCACTCGAAAACCAAAGACGCCTTTATCCATGTACTTGTACGCGGAAATCACTACCGAAAGGACCTTATCCAGGGTTTTGTCGTCATCAAATCGGCCAGACCTTAATCGCAGAGAGTGCGGTGCGAATTGACACCAGTGACATTGACCTGACGGTCGATGATCTGATTGCGACTTCATCCATCATCCAGCCGCCCGGAGATTTTATCGTCAAGCGACGTGATGGANTCTTNGCGTATCAGCTGGCGTGTGCGGTCGATGAGCAGATCGATGGAATTACGCATGTGATCAGAGGAATTGATCTTCTTGATTCAATGCCCATGCAGCGATTCATCACACAATGCCTTGGATATGAGAGCCCAACATATGGGCATTTTCCCGTCTTAGTCGGTGCTGATGGTGCAAAGCTATCGAAACAAACATTCGCTGAACCTGTGGATTGGACTCGGCCAGGTGAGACNTTTGCCGTGATTGCGCGACTACTGTTACTTAACAATACACCCGGGCCGACCGAACACGCACAAGTCTGGTTAGACTATTTTGTCTCGTTGGACAATCTCATCCCAATGCTTATCAAGGNCNCACAAGCCAATACCCTTTCGCNNTAGAAACTCGTAAACTANTNCNCAAACTAGGGATGCTTATGGCGACGCTACTTCTCGTTACAGACGANGCAATTATTCGAAAGTCAATTCAACTCGGACTCGAGCAACGAGGACATCAGGTAATGACCGCCGAGTCGGTCAAGGAAGCGATGTCCCAGGNTAGAGACATCGATTGCGTTGTTTGTGAGCATCGGCTTGCCGACGGATCAGGGATTGATTTGATAGCTCACTTCAAACCCATACCTTTGATTTTACTTGTTGGCCAGGTGTCCCTCCAAGCCGGAATTTTGGCAATGCGAAAAGGCGCTTTTGACTGTTTCACCAAGCCTGTTGATCACAATGATTTGCTTCGATCGATCGAAAAAGCCACAGCGACGAGGTCCGCGAAAAGCACAGACATGATGATTGGACAGAGTGAAGTGATGCTGCAATTAAAAAAGCAGGTCTCACGAGTCGCATCTCTCGATACAACAATTTTAATCGGAGGCGAATCCGGGACAGGCAAAGAACTGGTCGCAAAATCCATTCATCAAATGTCCTCACGATCGGAAAAAGATATGGTTTCCGTCAACTGTGCTGCGATTCCAGAATCACTTATCGAAGCCGAGCTTTTTGGCCACGTTAAAGGCGCATTTACGGGAGCAACACAGGATAGAGCTGGGTTAATCGAGTCCGCAGACGGATCGACACTCTTCTTGGACGAAATCGGGGAGCTCCCATTAGAAGCGCAATCTCGATTGCTTAGAGTTCTTCAGGAAGGCGAGATTCGCAAAGTTGGTAGCACCGACCGAACGTATGTCAATGTTCGATTGGTTGCCGCAACGCATCGGAATTTGCTGGATATGGTCTCCAAAGGCCAATTTCGAGAAGACCTCTATTACCGACTCAATGTCATTGAACTGCGATGTCCACCACTCAGAGATCGTGGGGAAGACATCATGATTCTTGCCGAAGCTCTTCTTGACCGGGTCAGAAATCAGATTAATCGACCTGAGCTGAAGTTTAGTGGCAGCATCAAGGCATCGATCGAAAGTCACCCATGGCCAGGTAACGTCCGAGAACTCGGCAATGTCATCGAAAGAGCAGTGGTCTTGTGTGAAGGTCCTTTGATCAATCACTCGGATCTTGGACTCACAAATGTGCCCAATCCGAATCATATGTTTTCTGCCAGAGAACAACGGCCAATGGGTCACGCTCAGCCAATGATGTCGCTGGAAGACTATTTTCAACATTTTGTGTTGTCCCATGAGGACCAAATGAGTGAAACCGAGCTAGCCAAGCGCCTTGGAATCAGCCGAAAAAGCCTTTGGGAGCGGAGAAATCGCTTGGGTATTCCTCGGCGTAAAGATGAGTCGCAAGATTAGTAACACCTTTCTGCTACTTATGGTAACGAACGGTAACGTTTTTTCTCGAAAAAAAGTTACCCATAGGTCTAAACCCGCTAGCCCTTATTTAGAAAAACCCGATAAATCCATCACTTAAGCTGAACGCTCTAAATTGGCACAGGATATGCAAAGGTTAATTGTTCGACATAAGACCAATAAAAAAGAAAAAAACAGCGACAACAATAAAAAGATAGCTGAATGAGATTACGGTTCACTGTGAGAACTGAGTTTCACGGAAGTAAAAGCGCTTCCTTAGGCCGATAACAATAAAAAAGCGTAAAGCTAAGGCCTTAGTTGCCTAGATGGTAATTTGAGACTGAGATTGCACACTGAAAGGTAATTTCAATTAGTGCGAATAATAAAAATAGAGAACAATGCACAATGATTAAAAGGGGCGAAAGCCCCTTTTTTATTAATGGGCTCTGGTATCATTCCGTCTTGTGCCATTGGAGTCTTCTAGTGTTTTCGGTGTTCAAAAAGAAATCTTCTCGGAGTCCGCACATCTTTAAAGATGTAGTGACCCAGGAATACCACGGAATTAATGACCGAGATCTATCGCATGGCAGTTTACGTGTCATTGAGATCCTTCAACATGCAGGATTCGAAGCCTATCTTGTTGGTGGAGGAATTCGAGATTTGTTACTCGGGAAACATCCGAAAGACTTCGATGTTGCCACCAGCGCCAAACCAGCCGAAGTCCAGAAACTATTTCGAAAAGCGCGCATCATCGGGCGACGCTTTCAAATCGTCCATGTTCGTATGGGTCCTGAAATCATTGAAGTGACAACCTTTAGAGGTTCTGCTGAAAATAGCCATCTACAGCAAGCGAATGCGTCGGGTATGTTGGTTCGAGATAACGTCTTTGGCTCGGTTGAGGATGACGCTGTACGCCGCGACTTCACAATGAATGCGCTCTACTACGATCCGTCGAACCATGAAGTACTCGACTTTGTTGGCGGCTACGATGATCTCGAGGATGGAATGATTCGAATCATTAGTGATCCTGAAACGCGCTACCGAGAAGATCCAGTGCGCATGCTCCGGGCTGTAAGATTCGTTGGAAAGTTGGGTCTCCAGCTCGAGCCTGACACAGCAGAACCCATTCGCCGACTCGCACCCCTTTTAAGAGATGTCTCGCCATCGCGGCTATTTGATGAAATCTTAAAGTTACTTCAGGCAGGTCACGGTCAAGCAACGTTTCCTGAACTCGTCAAATACGATCTGTTACGACCATTATTTCCACAAACTGAAGCTCTATTAAGCGAGGCCGATGATCAACACCACCAACACTTGATTGATCTCGCTCTTTTAGATACTGATACAAGATGCAATGAAGGCAAGTCAGTGACTCCCGCATTTTTATATGCAGCACTTCACTGGCCCCAGGTTCAGCATCGATGGGAAGAGCTCCAGGCTGAGGGACACGGACGCACACAGGCCCTTGCGATCGCATGCTCTGAAACCCTGGACTTTAATCAGCAATTCATCGCGATACCCAAACGTTTCAGCGTCACTATCCGGGAAATCTGGGAGCTGCAAGTGAAGCTTGAAAAGCGACATGGCCGTCGCCCAGACTCAACCCTTGAGCATCCGAGGTTCCGTGCTGGGTATGACTTCCTTCTGCTACGTGAACGCTCTGGAGAAATCTCAGGTGGGCTTGGCGAATGGTGGACGCAGTATCAAATTGCTGACGATGCGATGCGCCGCGACTTGATTGCATCAGTCAAAGATGATCGGGACGAACCCAAAGCACGGCGTCCGCGCAGACGATCGAAACGGCGTGACTAGTCACGTTTTCTTGGCACTTGGCTCAAATCTCAATGATCCAGTTGCCCAAATCCGACAAGCGATTCAAACCTTAGCAAGCTCAATCAATGCAATTGAATGCGCGCCTCTGTATCAATCCAAGCCGCTCGGACCCCAAGATCAACCCGACTTTGTCAATACAGTTATTTCAGGTTATACAGACCTCAGTCCAGACGCGCTGTTGACCACCCTCCAAGGGATCGAACGGCAACAACAGCGTGTTAAAATCCAGCATTGGGGACCAAGAACGATCGATATTGATATCTTATTTTACGACGATCTTCGATTGGACACGCCTCAACTCACCATTCCGCATCAAGAGTTGTTCAATCGCTCATTTGTGACCATCCCGCTGTTCGACCTGATTCCGGACGGAATCATGCCAACAGGTGACCAACTCGACCGAAACCGCTACGATTCGTCAACGTTGGTTCGAATCGATACTTAGGAAGTACGCAGTGCCACAGATCACCCTAAATACCCTCAAAAAACATCGCGCTGAAAATACCAAATTCAGTATGGTCACTGCGTACGATGCTTGTTTCGCAAGCCTCGCCTCAGACGCAGGCATCGATGCGATCTTAGTTGGCGATTCGCTCGGCATGGTCCTCCAAGGACATCAAAGCACACTGCCCGTAACAGTCGCTGATATCGCCTACCACACGCGTTGTGCAAGAGCCGCTTCATCGTCATGCCTGATCGTTGCGGATGTTCCTTTCATGGCGTCGGCGACCACGCAGGATGCGGTTGATACTGCACGAGAGTTGATGCAAGCGGGTGCTAATGTCGTCAAAATCGAAGGCGGAACTAACCTCGTGGATCTCGTCAAACTGTATCGAGATCAAGGGGTTGCTACCTGCTGTCATCTCGGACTGACACCACAATTTGTTAATCAATTTGGGGGATATCGTGTTCAAGGCAGAACCGATGAAACTGCAAAGCGACTGATCGAGGCCGCTGCAGCTCTCGACGATACTGGAACAGACCTGTTTTTGCTGGAATGTGTTCCAAATCATGTCACTGAAGCAATCATGAACGTCACAACCGTTCCTGTGATTGGTATCGGNGCAGGACCATNAACCACCGGTCAGGTACTTGTTATGCACGATCTNCTGGGAATTACGCCAGGAAAAACGGCTCGGTTCGTGAGGAATTTCATGGCATCTGCAGACTCAATTCAAGACGCATTTCAAGCCTATGATCGAGCGGTTAAGAACGGCTCATTCCCTGCACCGGAGCACTGCTTTGAAGAGTGATTCATCGCCCATCACATTGAATACCGTCAGTGACCTTCGGGCATTCTTGACGCTAGCACGCGGTAACGGGAAGACAGTCGGGTTTGTGCCTACCATGGGTAACTTGCATCAAGGACATCTCGACTTGGTAAACAAGGCCTCTGACATGACGGATGTCGTTGTTGTGAGCATCTTTGTCAATCCGATGCAATTCGGCCCGCATGAAGATTTCGATGCCTACCCAAGAACCCTCAAGGCAGACTGCGAGGCACTGAACAATCACCCTTGCGATGCGGTATTTGCGCCAACGGTTCGCGAAGTCTATCCAAAAGGCGTGAATACAGAAATTGATCTACCGAGCTTATCGACCATTTTATGCGGACATCATCGTCCTGGACATTTCAAAGGTGTTGTGACAGTCGTGACAAAGCTTTTGAATATCGTACAACCTGACGTGGCCGTCTTTGGAAACAAAGATTATCAACAGCTGCAAGTGATCCAGACCATGGTTGCTGATTTGTTGATACCGGTCACCATCGTTGGAGCCGACACAACCCGGGAACCAAACGGCCTCGCAATGAGTAGCCGAAATGCATATCTCTCTGCTGAAGAAAAAGAAACCGCCGCAATGCTTTATGCGACGTTGAAACGGATTGGAGATACATTACGGAGCGATTCTCAGGTCAGTACGACACTGAAACAGGAAAAGGAGCGACTAACCGCTGCCGGTTTCGTACTCGATTACTTAGAAATCAGGGATGCTCAAGATCTGTCAAAATCCTACGTTGAGGCGGATTCGGCGGTCATTCTGGTGGCCGCAAAGCTTGGACGCGCAAGACTGATTGATAATCTGGTTATTGAGTTAAAACGCTGACATTAAAAAGCCTCGCGATTTGCGAGGCTTTGTATCGTATCTCATGCGAGGCGCATCACCCCGATGTGAACTCAGATGTCCTTCATCGTGAGTTTGATACGACCGCGTGCGTCAACGTCAAGCACTTTGACCTTCACGACGTCGCCAACCTTCATATAGTCTTCAACGTTCTCGACACGCTCTTCTGCGATTTGACTGATATGAACCAAGCCATCTTTGCCAGGGAGAATATTCACGAAGGCACCAAAATCAACAATTCGCTCGACCTTCCCTTTATAAACACCACCGATTTCGGCTTCGGCTGTGATTGCCTCAATCATCGAAATCGCTTTTTGCGCTTTTTCTTTAGTTTCTGCGTACACCCGGACTAAACCATCATCATCAAGATCGACGGTCGCACCAGAGGTTTCACAAATATTGCGGATTGTAGCCCCACCTTTTCCAATGACTTCACGAATCTTGTCTGGGTCAATACGGAAACTGTAGGTCCGTGGCGCTGTATCGGCAACTTCGTCGCGTGCACTATCAATCACTTTGTTCATTTCACCGAGAATGTGCAAACGGGCCTCTTGTGCCTGAGCCAACGCGACACGCATGATCTCTTCAGTGATACCTTGAATCTTGATGTCCATTTGTAGCGCAGTCACACCGTCAGATGAGCCAGCAACTTTAAAGTCCATATCACCTAAGTGGTCCTCGTCACCCAAGATATCTGTCAAGACAGCATAACCATCGTCTTCTTTCACAAGACCCATCGCAATACCTGCAACAGGTGCACGCAAGGGAACACCCGCATCCATAAGCGCTAACGATGCGCCACATACAGAGGCCATCGATGATGAACCATTTGATTCAGTAATCTCGCTCACAACACGAATGGTGTAGGGGAATGTCTCTTCATCTGGGAGCATCGCGTAAACACCACGACGGGCCAAACGGCCGTGACCAATCTCACGGCGCTTCGGACCAGACATCATGCCAGCTTCACCAACACAGTATGGAGGGAAGTTGTAATGCAGCATGAAGGTATCTTTTTCGTCACCCATCAGACCATCAACAATTTGTGCGTCTCGTAAAGCGCCAAGCGTCGTCACAACAATCGCTTGCGTTTCACCACGGGTAAACACAGCCGAACCGTGTGCTCGCTTTAGCATTCCGACGTCACAGTTGATCGGACGTACAGTTTTCTGGTCACGTCCGTCAATCCGTGGCAGCCCTTGAATCACTCGGCTACGAACCACGTTCTTTTCAACCGTACTAAAAAGCTCTCCAACCGCTTCAGCGTTCTCACCGTCAGTCCCACCCAATGAAGCAATTGCGTCTGAGCGAATCTCACCCAAGGCATTATAACGCATCAGCTTTTCAGAAATCTGGTACGCCTCGACGATGCGTGGCTGATACTGTTCTTTGATTTGTGACAGTAACGCTTCATCAATTGATGGCGCTTCCCATTCCCAAGCGTCTTTACCGAACTTCTGGCCAAAGTCCCCAATTGCNTCAATCGCAACTTGAAACTCNTGGTGGGCAAACATNACAGCGCCNAGCATCTGCTCTTCTGTCAGCTCATCTGCTTCAGATTCAACCATCAATACCGCGTCTTTTGTCCCAGCGACGACCATGTCAAGACGTGAGTCAGACAGCTCATCAAAGGATGGGTTCAANATGTACTGGCCATCTTCTGAAAATCCGACGCGCGNAGCACCCAATGGTCCATTGAATGGGATACCTGAAATCGCNAGTGCAGCTGATGCGCCAAGCATTGCNGCAATATCNGAATCATGCGTCTTCGATGCAGACATCACTGTCAAAACAACCTGAACTTCGTTCATGAAGCCNTTTGGAAAGAGTGGGCGGATCGGACGATCGATCAGACGTGATGTCAGCGTTTCTTTCTCTGTTGGACGACCTTCACGCTTGAAGTAACCACCTGGGATTTTACCTGCGGCATATGTCTTTTCTTGGTAATGAACTGAGAGAGGGAAAAAATTCTGGCCGGGNTTGACATTTTTTGCCCCGACGACTGTTGCGAGGATTTGCGTCTCGCCCATTGATATTAAAACGGCNCCTGTTGCCTGACGCGCAATTGCGCCCGTTTCTAGCGTGACATCTNGCCCGCCGANCTGAAATTGTACTATTTGCTTTTNCATTATTTCCTGCTTCCAACATGCCAGATCTCATCTGGCTAAAATGCAAAAACGGCCCCGAAGGNCCGTTTTNGTTNAGACCGATTAACGGCGCANACCAAGTTCCTTGATCAATGCTGCATAACGGCCCAGATCCTTTGACTTCAGATAGTCNAGCAACTTCCGACGCTGGTTAACCATTCGAATCAANCCACGACGGCTGTGGTGATCATGAATGTTCTTTTTAAAGTGGCCTTGTAATGCTTCGATGTTTGCAGTCAATAAAGCGACTTGAACTTCTGGTGAGCCCGTATCGTTTCCACCACGGCCAAACTTTTCAACGATTTCAGCTTTCTTCTCTACTGATAAAGCCATTTTTTCTACCCCTACAATGGCATGCCCGACCTCATCGGCCAGAATCCGAACTGCCGCGCATGCCAGCAGCAGCCGGAGATAACATCCGTTTTGCAGTAATCATCCCGCCAGACTCGACGGAAACAAGCCCGATAAACGGACCCCCTGCAAAATGGGCGCGCGCATTATCGCACACATCGACTCGTTTACCAGAAACTTTTTTCCCTTGAATCAATATCCTGCATTCATTTTCGGTCAAATCAATCCGCGGAAAATGACTTAGGATTGCATCAATCGGCAACAACGACGAATCAATTCGCGAAGGATCATTGTCTTGAAGGGACTCAAGTGCATTCCATGCATGCGCCTGCTCAAGCGAGAATCCACCCGACAGATCTCGCCGTAATTGACTCAAATGGGCGACAGAACCAAGTGCGTCACCAATCGATTCAGCAAGGCTTCTGATGTAGGTCCCTTTTGAACATCGAACGCAAATATCAATCCAACCTTCGCTTGCATCAAACTGCATGAGGTCATTACTGAAGATTTGAATCGGGCGAGGTAAGCGTTCCACCTCTTTTCCTTGTCGAGCTAATTTATACAGGGGTTGCCCTTGNTACTTCAGCGCTGACACCATCGGAGGNACCTGCATCTGAGCACCTGTCAGTGCGGNCAGNNCAGTGGCGATCTTCGATTCAGTTAATTCCGGAATCGGCTTGACTAAAACAACATTGCCATCAGCATCCAGCGTATCAGTTGCAGAACCGAGTTGGATACGTGCCAAGTACCCTTTATGGGCATCCAAGCCGTATTGACTAAATTTTGTCGCTTCCCCAAAGACAATCGGCAAAACCCCAGTCGCCATGGGATCCAGCGCCCCTGTATGACCTACTTTTTTGGCTTGAGACCACCGTTTTAAACGACTGACCACACCATTAGATGTCAAACCTTGAGGCTTATCCACAATGANGATNCCGTTTAGATCGCGACCCTTGTTGCGTTTACTCATCAGTCGTGTCGATCACTCTGTAATGCCTGATGGATTAGCGCGTTGATCCGCGCTCCCCGTTTGAGTGAATCATCGTAGTGAAATCTGAGATGAGGCACCTTGCGAACTTTCAGCGCTCGACCAAGTTCCATCCGAAGAAAAGTTGATGCCTCATTGAGGATCGTCAAACTTTCAATAATCTTCTCATCAGAGTCATCGGCAACTAACACGGTGATATNCACATCCGCATAGGACAGATCTTTGGATAGGTCAACAAAATTAAGCGTGACCATGCCAATACGAGGATCCTTTAATTCACGCTGGATGAGTAGAGCAAGATCCCGCTTGATCTGCTCACCCAATCGCTGAGTGCGACTAAATTCGGCCGGCATTAGATCTTCCGTGCAACCTCGCGAACATCGAACACTTCGATTTTATCGCCTGGCTTCACGTCCGNGTAATTCTTGACGCCGATGCCGCACTCGGTACCGTTCCGCACTTCGTTGACGTCATCTTTGAAACGACGAAGCGATTCAAGTTCACCTTCNTAAATCACGACGTTATCGCGTAGCACTCGGATTTTCCTGTTTCGGTAAACGATACCCTCAACCACCATACAACCAGCAATCTGACCGAATTTTGGCGAATTGAAGACATCACGTACTTCAGCCACACCGACAATTTCTTCACGCAATTCGGGCGCGAGAAGACCCGACATGGCGGCTTTCACATCATCAACGATGTCATAAATGACNCTGTAATAGCGCAGCTCGATTCCATCGCGCTCAATGACCTGACGGGCGCCAGCATCCGCNCGGACATTGAAGCCCAAAACAATTGCGCCAGCAGACGACGCAAGCGTCGCGTCGGATTCAGTNATTCCGCCAACTCCNTGTGCAATTAAATTCACTCGCACTTCGTCTGTCGCNAGCTTAAGAAGTGCAGCTGATAACGCTTCAAGTGTGCCTCGNACGTCCGTTTTCAAAACGATATTGAGATTGGATACNTCACCNGCTTCCATATTGGCNAACATTTGNTCCAGCTTTTGCGCTTGCTGACGTTTGTGTTCAGCGTCACGAGTNCGCTCTGACCGGAATTCAGCAACTTCACGCGCTTTCCGCTCATTCTCAAGCACCATGAGCTCGTCGCCCGCATCCGGAGTTCCTGACAGACCGAGAATCTCAACAGGAATCGATGGGCCTGCTTTCTTAATTTGCTTGCCNTTTTCATCCACCAATGCGCGGACTTTNCCGACTTGCTCACCAGCGAGAATGGCATCTCCAACTTTCAAGAGTCCATTTTGTACAAGCACTGTTGCGACGGGACCACGACCGCGATCAAGACGTGACTCAACAACGGTACCACGGGCTTGACCTTCGTGAACGGCGGTCAGCTCCAACAGCTCAGATTGCAATAACACCGCTTCCAAAAGCTCATCGATCCCTTGGCCCGTATGTGCNCTCACTGANATAAATTGAACATCCCCACCCCAGTCCTCTGGAATCACCTCTCGGCTCGCCAGCTCGGTCTTTACACGGTCCGGATCTGCTTCTTCCTTATCAATTTTATTGACTGCCACGACGATTGGGACACCNGCTGCGCGTGCATGCTGAACNGCTTCTTCCGTCTGTGGCATGACGCCGTCATCAGCTGCAACGACAAGAATCACCACATCAGTGACCTGCGCACCACGTGCACGCATACTCGTGAAAGCCGCGTGACCTGGCGTATCGATNAACGTAATCATTCCGTTATCAGTGTCGACGTGATAGGCGCCAATGTGTTGGGTAATCCCCCCGGCTTCGCCAGCAGCGACACGCGATTTCCGAATTCTGTCAAGCANCGATGTTTTCCCGTGGTCTACATGCCCCATCACCGTNACAACTGGTGCACGAGGCGCCCGCTCACCTTGAAGCTCTTGATAATCGTCNAGCACGGATTGCTCGAGGGCGTCGTCGGCGACAACTTCAATNTTATGCCCCATTTCCTCGACAACAAGCACGGCAGTGTCTTCATCCANAACTTGGTTGATNGTGGCCATGACGCCCATCTTCATCAAAATTTTNATCAGTTCACCTGACTTCACAGCCATTTGGTTAGCCAATTCAGCGACGGTCACAGGCCCTGAAATCTTCACNTCGCGGATAATTGGCGCGGCTGGCTTTTCNAATTTATGCGAAGACAGCTCNTCAGCNGCTTTACCCGGTTTCCGTCGACCNCGCATTTTGGGGCCACGCTCATCGTCTGTTGCAGCAATCTTGCCACGCTTATCATCCCGTTTGCCCGATGGCTTNCCATGACGCCGCGGTTCATCATCGTCNTTCGGACGATCACGGCGTGCATGTGGTTCTTTTTTGTGACGGCGGCCATCATCTTCTTTGAGCGGTGGTGGTGGCTCAACGACGGGCGCCTCAATGACTACTGCTTCAACAGGTGGCGCNCTCTCTTCAACAACAGGCGCTTCTGCGGACACCTCNGTTTCAGCAACTTGCGCAGCCGCGTCGGCCTCGCGACGTNCCCATNCTTCCGCTTCTTGCGCTTCGCGTAATTTCGCGTCCTCAATTTCACGCTGCTTTTCTGCTTCCGCAGTCAAATCTCGATGNACGTAGGTACGCTTTTTACGCACCTCAACATTCACAGCACCGGTACCTGCATTGATGGTGGAAGTCGATTTACGACGTAACGTGACTTTGGCAGGTTCCGCAGCGACTTTCGATTGTCCTGACCGAATATGTGCGAGGAGTTTCTGTTTCTCGTCATCAGTCACGACATCATCTTGCGATAATTTATCAATCCCAGCCCCCGNCATCTGAGAGAGTAATTGCTCAGCTGATATACCAACTAGTGTGGCCAGCTGCTTTACTGTTGTGTCAGACAAAACTTACTCCTGTTCGCTACTTTCTTCGGCTGATTCGTCAGCATCGTCTGCGAACCANGGTTCACGCGCTTTCATGATGAGAGTTGCTGCAGCAGCTTCATCCACTCCTTCGATTTCAGTCAATTCATCAACTGAAAGTTCGGCCAAGTCTTCCATGGTGCAAACTCCACGATCGGCGAGCTGATACGCAAGGCCTGGCGTNATCCCCTCCATCGTCAAGAGATCATCCTGTGGCTCACGTGTTTCATCGCCAGCAAGGGCGGCTGTCAACAATACATCACGTGATCGCGCTCTCAGCGTTTCCACCAGATCTTCATNGAATCCCTCNATTGAGAGCATCTCCTCAACAGGGACATAAGCCACTTCGTCAATCGAAGTGAACCCCTCTTCAACCAAAATGCGCGCTAATTCTGGATCCACATCAAGTCGAACCATAAACATATTCACAAGCTTTTCGGACTCAGCTTCCTGCCGCTCGACAGCCTGTTCCTCACTCATCACGTTGAGTTTCCAAGCGGTCAGCTCAGATGCCAATCGGACATTCTGACCACCGCGACCAATCGCTTGAGCTAGATTGTCATCAGTGACCGCGACATCCATCGACCGATTATCTTCATCCATCACAATTGAAGATACTTCCGCTGGCGCCATGGCATTAATCACGAGTTGCGCTGGATTGTCGTCCCATAAAACAATATCCACACGCTCTCCATTGAGCTCGTTAGACACGGCTTGCACGCGAGCGCCGCGCATACCGACGCAAGCACCCACTGGATCAATTCGTCCATCGTTGGTCTTAACAGCAATTTTGGCTCTCATTCCAGGATCGCGGGCAGCGCCGCGAATTTCGATGGTTTCCTCAGCGATCTCTGGGACTTCGATTTTGAATAGTTCGATCAAAAATTCAGGTGAATTACGAGATAGGATCAATTGCGGACCACGACCCTCGGTACGAATCTCCTGCAAAATCGCGCGGACTCGATCATTGACTCGAAAAATTTCGCGGCCGATCAAATTCTCACGTGGCATCAGTGCTTCGGCGGCACCTCCCAAATCCACAATCACCGAATCACGCGTTACTTTTTTGACTGTTCCGTTAATCAGGCTCAGCAGTCGACTTTCATAATCTGCAACAACTTTTTCGCGTTCAGCTTCGCGGACTTTTTGAACGATGACCTGTTTGGCGGTCTGTGCCTCGATGCGACCGAAGTCAACCGACTCAACTTCAATTTCGTATTCATCACCGACTTGAAGCCCGGTATCAATTTCAGCTGCTTCTTCAGTGGTCAGCTCTGAACCCAAGATGGCCAGATGGTCATCTGGTACAACAACCCAGCGACGAAAGGTGTCGTAATCCCCGGTTGCACGATCAATCGCAACACGAATATCTGCCTCTTCATCTTCATAACGCTTGCGCGTCGCTGTTGCCAACGCCTGCTCGATTGCTTCAAATACGATCCCCTTTGGAATCCCCTTTTCATTTGAAAAGAGTTCAACTACTTGAAGGATTTCCTTACTTCCCATCTTTGCTTCCGCCTACCTGTGTGACATCAGTCACCACCAATTGACCTCGTTCTATATGCTCTGCTGGGAATTCATATTCTGTATCCCCGGTTTGCAAAAGCACTGCTTGATTCTCGACACCAGCGATGACGCCAGAATAATTTTTCCTGCCCTCAAAAGGGACTTTAAGTTTGAGTTTGATTTGAAAACCAATAAATCGCTCAAAATGCTCAAGCCGATATAACACACGTTCGATTCCGGGCGATGACACCTCAAGGGTGTATCGCTCAGGGAGTGGGTCTTCAACATCTAGAATACGCGAGACCTGCCGACTCACGGCCTCGCAATCATCAACTGTCACTGGACGATTGGGATGGTCTATCACCAGGCGTAAGGTCGACCGGTTTGCTCTGCCAATAATTTCAATCGCCCACAACTCCAGATCAAGCGCAGTGACACTTGGTCCAAGAAGCTCTGTCAGTTGCTGTTGCTTCGGTGTCATTTCCAACCGCCAAAAACAAAAAAACCCCTAATGGGGTTCACGGCCTGCGTATTCTCTTCTCACAGCACTTGGCGAAACGCAAATCCTACCAAGGCCCCCTTGCAAAAAGCCGCGATAGTATGACGGAGACGTTTTTGTAAATCAATCGTTAAGCTCGAGCGATTCGATCGACCGTACAGCGCTCTCCTGCGGGACATAATAGATTGCGAAGCACTTTGTCTGAACGCTCGATCAGACCATCGCAGTCACCGAGCGTTGGATAGGGTCTGAAGTTCCACATTTTGGAACTCCGCATAAAACGGACAATACCGATTGGAGAACCTTGACGAAAAACCTCGAAACTCCGTCGGCCGAGTCGTTTGATTGTGAGCATCACTGGAACTCCTTATCGCCAGAAAAAACTCTAATCTAAGCATCACCACCAATTTTTTCAAACCTTGGTGGTATTAGACGGTTTCGCACCTGCAAAAGAGTGCGGTGATGCTAGCCCAGATGATCGATAACCACTGAAACCCAGAGAACCCCGGCAAGAATCAGCGCCACAAACACCGCTGCAGAACCTAAGTCTTTCGCCCGACCGGAAAGCTGGTGTGGTTCATCACCCACACGATCTACAACCGCCTCAATCGCTGAGTTGAGGAGCTCAACAATGACAACAAGTAATAAGCACGATATCAGCATGCCAACCTCAACAGGATCACGTCCGAGCCAGAAAGCGAAGGGAATCAGGGCGCCCGTTAAGACGATCTCCTGACGAAAAGCAGACTCATACTTCCATGCAGCCCGAAATCCTTTTGCAGAATATCCAGCCGCCTTAATGATACGTGTCAGACCCTGATAACCGGGCTTCGCCATTGAATTCTCCATCCGATGTCAAAAAACCATAGGATACAGATCAATTGAAAGCTAGGGGGATAACGGAGATATTAAAAATGGTGCCGAAGGCCGGACTTGAACCGGCACGAGCTGCGCTCACTACCCCCTCAAGATAGCGTGTCTACCAATTCCACCACTTCGGCAAGAGATAAGCAGATTAATGATCTGCGCCTAAAAAATCAAGAAATCAGTCGACCGTTTTCGGTGCAACGGGCTCCTGAATCACAGATTGTTCACCTTGAGCTGGCACTTCCGGCAGGCCAAAAGTACCGACCGCTTCGGCTTTTTGCTTTGCAATCACCGCCAACGCAAGGCTCGTGGCAAAGAAAAGAGCAGCCAAACCCGCCGTCAGTTTGACCAGGAAACTTCCTGCGCCCGCCGAACCGAAGACTGTCTGCGAAGCGCCACCGCCGAAAGAGGCACCGGCGTCAGCACCCTTTCCTTGTTGGATCAAAACGAGGCCAATGACAGATGCCCCGATCAATACATGCACAATTAAAAGGATCGTTTCCATTATTTCCGTTCCCATGCAGCAACAATCGCTGCAAATTTATCTGCTTTTAAGGAGGCCCCACCGACCAGAGCACCCGAAACACCTTCAGCTGAAAACACTTTATCAGCCGATTCCGGAGAAACACTCCCTCCGTATAAAACTAACGCATCTGCTCGACCGACCACATCACGCACAGTCGCGTGCATCTCTGTGATATCAGCACGCGTCGCGGATAAACCAGATCCAATCGCCCAAACAGGCTCATAAGCGATCACAATACCGCTCACATCCAAACCTGCTGTCAACAACGGTTTCAATTGTTGGGCAACCACATCGAGCGCGCGACCAGACTCACGCTCCTCTCGAGTTTCGCCGACNCAAAATACTGGAAACATGCCAGTCTCGAGCACCGCTGCAACCGCTGGCAATAAGCTTTCTGATGTTTCACNAAAGCGTGCTCGTCGCTCCGAATGGCCTAAAATCGCCATTGAGCAACCAGCNTCATGAGCCATATCCGCGTTGATACACCCGGTTTGCGCCCCAAATTGATCGCCAATACAGTCTTGGGCGCCAAGTAGAATCGATGAACCATCTAGGACGTGCGCGATCGGATCAATCCATAANGCAGGCGGACAAATGCCGACACGAGTTGCAGGTTGATGCNCAATANCNACGACAGCNTCGGCTAATGNAATTGCATCAGCTCGGGCNGTATTCATCTTCCAGTTTCCGATAATCATCGATANCTCTTTCCTCTGGGGGCGCGTACGTTAGCTGATTGAGGCGACTTTTTCCACCGATGTTGCAATCTGCTCAGCGCAATCCTTGACTTCGGTCGCGTTAACACCTTCGACCATCACCCGAACCACGGGTTCTGTCCCACTTGGACGTAACACGACCCGACCAGAATCACCCAACTGCGATTCGACAGTATGGACCNCATCTTTCACCAGTTGATGATCCAAATGGTCACGGGAAACAAGTGGGACGTTGATGAGGATTTGNGGATNCTTTGTCATGCCATGACGCGCTTGACTCAATGTTTGCCCAGACAGCAACAGTGCATTGACGACCTGAAGTGCGGCCACCAGTCCATCNCCGGTCGATGTTAGGTCAGANCAAATAATGTGACCAGATGTCTCGCCACCCAATGTCCACTGGCGCTCCTCCATTGCCTCAATCACATAACGGTCGCCCACGCTAGTTCGTACAAATGGAACTTGCATATCAGCCAACGCTTTTTCGAGGCCTAGATTTGTCATTATAGTCCCAGCGACACCACCATCCATGCGGCCNCNCTGATGTCGAGANGCCGCGATGATGTATAAAATCTCGTCGCCATCAACAAGCGCACCGGTTTCATCGACCAAAACCACTCGATCAGCGTCGCCATCAAGCGCGATACCGAGGTCAGCTTTGGTTGAAACGACGGCCTCAATCAANGCATCAGGTGCTGTCGACCCAACCCCATTGTTGATGTTCAGTCCATCGGGAGTCACACCAATCGCCTCCACTGTTGCACCGAGCTCTNGAAGCACTTTGGGTGCGACTTGATAGGCCGCACCGTTNGCACAATCGATGATCACCTTCAATCCTGAAAGGTCTGNACCGNGGCNTAACGTATGCTTACAAAATTCGATATACCGACCAGCAGCAGCATCCGCTCGGGAGGCACGGCCCAATAGCGGTCCATTCACAGTGGTTAAGGGCTCATCAAGCAGTCGCTCAATTTCATGCTCTACGTCATCGGGAAGTTTGGTTCCGTTTTTGTCAAAGAACTTGATGCCGTTATCTTCATAGCCATTGTGACTTGCGCTGATCACAATCCCACCCTCAGCTGAGAATGTCCGCGTCAAATATGCAATAGCAGGGGTTGGCATCGGTCCAAGCATTACAGGATCCACACCAGCCGCGATTAAGCCAGCCTCGAGCGCGGTTTCAAACATATAACCGGAGAGCCGGGTATCCTTTCCGATCACGACCTTAGGGCGGCCAGTATGTCCCTGACGGACTGTTTGACCGAATGCCCAACCGAGCTTGAGTACAAATTCAGCAGTGATGCATCCCTCACCAACTCGGCCTCTGACACCGTCTGTTCCGAAATACTTTCGACTCATATTTATTGCATTCCCTGCGTTAACGTTTGCATCACAGCCATTGCATCGCGCGTCTCAGCAACATCATGAACCCGCAAAATTGCAGCGCCCTGCGACGCTGCAACAGCTGCTGCCACCGCGCTCCCGGTGACACGTTGCTCGACTAGACGGCCGGTCATATCACCAATCATGGTCTTTCGAGAGACCCCAACTAGCACAGGATATCCGCTTTGAATAAAGCGATCCAAACTCCTGAAAAGAGCGACATTGTGCTCAAACGTCTTCCCAAATCCGAAGCCCGGGTCAAGCAACAGCTGATCTGTGGTCAAACCTGCATCTCGGCAGACATCAACACGTGTCATCAACCACTGATACACATCGTCCACAGCATCACCATAGGTTGGCTGATATTGCATCGTCTGTGGCGTACCTTGCATATGCGTCAGACACACGGGAAGACCTATCTTGAGTGCCGCAGCCATCGCTCCTTCGCGCAATAATGCCCGCACATCATTAATTATCCGAGCACCATGTGCGGCACTCTCAATCATGACATTCGGTGTCGAAGTATCAACTGAGATCACTGCATNAAATCGCGCAGACAGTGCTTCGACTACTGGAACGACCCGGTCAAGTTCTTCACTCTCAGACACTGGAGCCGCCCCCGGACGGGTGCTCTCTCCACCGACATCGAGTATGGTCGCACCCTCAGCCAGACANTAGTCAGCATGCGATAAAATCGCATCAAANGATGCNTGCTNNTCAAAAAGCTTGCCGCCGTCAGAAAATGAATCGGGTGTGATATTCAGAACGGCCATAATCTGAGGTCCATGGAACCCCAGATCTGGCCAAGTGATCTTTTGNGTCACTGCTAATTGGTTGGCGCTGCGCCATCCTCTGAAGCGGTATCAGAAGCATCGCTGCTCGCCGCCTCATGCANATCATCGTNAANNTCTGGTGACCCGCCTTGCGGCTTGTCACTGTCATTCCAATCTGCCGGAGGGCCAGGCTTCCGACCTTCCATAATTTGGTCGATTTGTTGTGAATCGATTGTTTCGTATTCCATCANACAATCGGCCATGNCATGTAGTTNTTCCATGTTCTCTTCGAGCGTTATTTTGGCCGTCTGATAACAGGAATCCAAGATGTCTTTCACTTCTTCGTCGATCAAACGCGCAGTATCATCTGACTGACCATTCGCTGGNCGACTCATCGAACGACCCAAGAAAGGCTCGTTATCTTCTTCATCATACATCTGCGGGCCAAGCTTTTCGGATAGACCCCACTTCGTAACCATGTTGCGAGCGATCGAGGTCGCACGCTGAATATCATTTGATGCACCTGTAGTTACGCCCTCGGCGCCCAAAGTGAGCTCTTCAGCGATCCGACCACCGTAGAGCGAACAAATCTGGCTGATCAAGCCCCGCTTGGAGTGGCTGTACTTATCTTCTTCCGGCAAGAACATGGTGACACCCAGCGCCCGCCCTCGAGGAATGATCGAAACCTTATAGACCGGGTCATGCTCTGGCATTAATCGACCCACAATGGCGTGGCCAGCCTCGTGATAAGCCGTATTCCGTTTTTCAGACTCTTTCATCACCATCGATCGACGCTCGGCACCCATCATGATCTTATCTTTCGCCTGCTCAAAGTGACTCATTGCCACGACCCGCGTGCTCGCACGAGCGGCAAACAACGAGGCTTCATTGACCAAATTCGCAAGATCGGCGCCGGAAAAGCCAGGTGTACCGCGGGCAATTAACGATGCATCGACTTCTGGCGCAACTGGCGCTTTTTTCATGTGAACCTTCAGAATCTGTTCACGTCCACGAATATCTGGAAGCCCGACAACCACTTGCCGGTCAAATCGACCCGGACGAAGTAGTGCNTGATCAAGAACATCGGGTCGGTTAGTCGCNGCAATGACGATGACTCCATCATTGACATCAAAACCATCCATCTCAACCAACAACTGATTCAGTGTCTGCTCACGCTCATCNTGACCACCACCAAGCCCGGCACCACGCTGACGGCCGACTGCATCGATCTCATCAATGAAAATGATACAAGGCGCCTGTTTCTTCGCTTGCTCAAACATGTCACGCACTCGCGATGCACCAACACCAACGAACATCTCGACAAAATCTGATCCTGAAATAAAGAAGAAGGGTACCTTGGCTTCACCAGCGATTGCCTTCGCTAGCAATGTTTTACCAGTNCCGGGAGGTCCCGCCATCAAAACACCACGTGGGATCCGTCCTCCAAGCCTTTGGAACTTNCCTGGATCTTTCAAAAATTCAACCAGTTCNGCAACATCATCCTTGGCNTCATCACAACCAGCCACATCGGCAAACGTGGTTTTNATTTGGTCTTCGCTGATTAAGCGTGCTTTGGATTTTCCAAACGACATCGGGCCACCACGACCACCGCCCATNCCACCNTGCATTTGACGCATGAAAAACATGAAAATCGCCAAGATGATCAGTACNGGGAAGGCGGCAACCAACAGTTGCATCCATACCGACTGTTGCTCTGGTTTGCGACCTTCAACGACAACGTTGTGCTGGAGCAAATCGTCCATCAATCGCGGATCCTGCACTGCTGGCCGCACTGTCTCGTACACATCGCCATTGGAACGCGTTGCAATAATCGACTGTCCGTCGATAATGACGCGACGAATCTGGTCTCGATTCACTTCCTCAACGAACTGAGAGTAGTTAATCTGCTGTGACTGTGTTTCCACGCTGAAGTTGTTAAATACTGTGAGTAAAACAGCAGCGATTACCAACCAAAGCACCAAATTTCTCGCCATAATCTTCTCCATTCCTTCAGAGGAGTCGNGCTCCCCAATATAATTGGTTTATTTGGGCAGGCCAATCGAATTCAAAGGGTTGAACCGCGAAAGCCCNTTGCTAGCAGATAAGTTTCTCGGCTACGCGAACGCGANGCGTCAGGTTTCCGAGTTTTTAGGACAGAAAAATCCGCTCGAAGCGCCTGAAAAAATTCATCGAACCCCGCACCCTGAAACACTTTTACAAAAAATGNACCGCCGGGATTCAACGTCTGTCGCGCAAAATCGAGAGCGAGCTCANATAGATACATTGCCCTTGGTTGATCCACAGATTTATTTCCTGACAAGTTTGGCGCCATATCAGATAAAACAACATCAACCCGAAATCCNTTCAATGACTGCATCAAGCGATCAAGAATCGCTTCTTCGGTAAAGTCACCGAAAATAATTTCCACATCCGCGACTGAATCCATCGCGAGAATATCAAGNGCAAATACCCGGCCAGCAGGACCTGTCCAATTCGCAACCAACTCAGTCCAACCGCCAGGGGCGGCCCCTAAATCGACGACGACGTCCCCAGATTTGATCAGTTGGTCCTTCGCTTGGACTTCTTCCAATTTAAAGCTTGCCCGCGACCGACGACCCTCCGCTTGCGCCTTCTGNACGTANGGATCATCAAAATGTTCTTTTAACCAGCGANCGCTGGACTTGGATCGTGCCATATTTTGCTCTACACTCGCGCGCCCCTTCTATGGAGACGACTATGTTAACGCCTGAACGCAAAAAACAGATGCGGGCGATTGGACATCATTTGAAGCCGATTGTACTCATTGGCGATCAAGGAATATCTACTGGTTTACTCGACGAACTCAATCGTGCACTCAACGATCATGAACTAATCAAGATTAAAGTGCGCGCGGAACGCGACACGCGGAAGGTTTTAATTGCCTCACTTTGCGAGGAAACCGGCGCTCAATGCGTGCAATCAACCGGTGCAATGGCGCTACTGTTTAGGGCTGCGGAACGACCTAACCCTCGTTTATCAAATTTGATCCGGCCAATCTGACTATCGATGTTCAACGGAGTCGATCTCATATTCGACGACACCACCGGGAGTTGTCACCGACACCTCGTCACCCTCCTCTTTCCCAATCAAGCCTCGGGCGATTGGTGATGTCACAGAGATCTTTCCGTTTTTCACATCCGCCTCATCTTCACCCACAATTTGGTAGGTCACTGATTGGTCGGTCTCTAAATTAATGAGCGTCATAGTCACGCCAAAAATCACCTTGCCTGTATTTTCAATTTGCGTCACATCAATCACCTGAG
Source organism: Gammaproteobacteria bacterium (assembly GCA_002705325.1). The sequence continues at coordinate 68,145 of PAFS01000025.1, forward strand.
CATGGGATAGCTTCGCCTCGATATCTTTAATCCGGCCCTCACAGAATCCCTGCTGTTCGCGCGCAGCGTGATACTCAGCATTTTCTTTCAGATCACCATGCTCGCGCGCTTCGGCAATTGCAGCGACGATACGCGGACGTTCAACTTGCTTTAAACGCTGCAGTTCATCCCGGAGCGACGATTCTCCAGATTTGGTCATCGGTATCTTGCTCATTTAAATCCTTATTATTGTGTCTCAACGCGACGATGAAGCTCCTGCAGTCGCCGGACTTCACGTTCGTTACCAAACTTCAGAGCNCGCACAATCGATTCGCCACCTGCCAAGGTCGTTGTATAGCAAACTTTGTGATTCAACGCCGATCGACGAATCGTTGCAGAATCCGTTATCGCTTGTCGACCCTCAGTTGTGTTTACGATAAACGCGATTGCATCATTTTTAATCATATCAACGATATTTGGCCGACCTTCCATCACTTTATTCACACGCTGGCAAGGAATACCAGAATTGATTAAGTGATCGCAGGTTCCACCAGTTGCGACGAGCTCAAATCCCGTTTCGATCAAGGATTGTGCAAGAACTGCAGCGCGAATCTTATCTGCATCGCGAACAGAGACAAAAGCACGCCCAATGCTCGGTAGCCGATCGCCGGCAGCTGCATGCGCCTTGGCAAAGGCCTCATCAAAGCTATCACCAGTTCCCATGACTTCACCGGTTGACTTCATTTCAGGACCCAAAATTGGGTCGACACCTGGGAATTTCACGAAGGGGAACACACTCTCTTTCACACTAAAATACGGCGGAATCAGTTCCTTGGTCATGTTCTGCGCTTCAAGAGACGTACCTACCATGCAGCGTGCAGCGACTTTCGCTAGGGACACCCCAATACATTTCGAGACAAACGGGACTGTTCGTGAGGCGCGAGGATTCACTTCAATCACATACACATCTTCGCCCTGNACAGCCATCTGCACATTCATTAAGCCGACGACATNCAACTCACGCGCCATGCGGATCACTTGATCACGAATTTCATCCTGAATGTGTTTTGGCAAACTATAGGGTGGCAGTGAACATGCAGAGTCACCCGAGTGAACGCCAGCCTGTTCAATGTGTTCCATAATGGCACCGATGACAACGTGCTCACCGTCGCTCACTGCATCCACGTCAACTTCGATTGCTGGATCGAGAAAGTGATCGAGAAGTACTGGAGAGTCATCACTTGCGACCACAGCATCCTGAAGATACCGTTTCAGCTCCGACAGATTCGAGACCACTTCCATCGCACGCCCTCCAAGAACATAAGAGGGACGCACGACTAGAGGAAAACCAATGCTTTCTGCCAAAGCCAGCCCCTCCTCAAGACTCCGCGCTGTCGCGTTCGCAGGCTGTCTCAGACCCAAACGCGTTACCATTTGCTGGAATCGCTCTCGGTCTTCAGCACGGTCAATGGCTTCAGGCGATGTGCCAATAATAGGGACCCCGGATGCCTCAAGTTCGCGTGCAAGCTTGAGCGGTGTCTGACCACCAAACTGAACAATCACACCCTTTGGCTGTTCGATATCGACAATTGCCAACACATCCTCAAGCGTCACCGGCTCGAAGAACAAACGATCTGAGGTGTCATAGTCAGTAGAAACAGTCTCGGGGTTACAGTTCACCATAATGGTTTCATAACCATCTTCACGCATCGCAAACGCGGCATGAACACAGCAATAATCAAATTCAATACCCTGACCGATTCGGTTTGGACCACCGCCCAAAACCATAATCTTGTCACGGCTTGATGGGTTNGCCTCACACTCTTCCTCATAGGTTGAGTAGAGATAGGCGGTTGGTGTCGCAAACTCACCAGCACAGGTGTCGACGCGTTTGTACACAGGCCTCAAATCAAGTTTTAGGCGACGTTCGCGCAATTCTTTTTCTGANACATCGAGAAGCACCGCTAACCGTTTATCAGAGAATCCCTTGCGCTTTAAACGCCATAGTGAATCACGATCGAGATCTGATAGAGCCATCTCTGTCAGACGCGCTTCGTCCCAAACCAAATCTTCGATTTGCGCGAGGAACCACGGATCAATTTTCGAGACCTGAAAAACCTCGTCAATGCTCACTCCACTGCGAAAAGCGTCAGCCACGCACCATAAACGACGTGGGCCAGGATTCGCGAGTTCATGACGCATTGCCTGCACAGACTCCTCAGAATCCCACTCAAACGTCGGATCCAAGCCGCTGACACCAATTTCGAGACCCCGTAATGCCTTATGCATCGACTCCTGAAAGCTTCGACCAATCGCCATCACCTCACCGACAGATTTCATCTGTGTCGTCAAGCGACTATCAGCTTGCGGGAACTTTTCGAATGTAAAGCGTGGGACTTTGGTCACCACATAATCAATTGACGGCTCAAATGATGCAGGCGTTGCACCGCCGGTAATCTCATTGGCAAGTTCATCAAGCGTGTAACCCACTGCCAATTTGGCAGCAACCTTCGCAATCGGGAAGCCTGTCGCTTTCGATGCGAGTGCAGAAGAACGTGATACACGCGGATTCATCTCGATCACTACCAAGCGACCATTGTCCGGATTCACACCGAACTGGACGTTAGAGCCGCCTGTTTCGACACCAATTTCACGCAACACAGCCACCGAGGCATTGCGCATGATTTGATATTCTTTATCAGTCAATGTCTGTGCCGGAGCGACGGTAANAGAGTCACCAGTATGCACACCCATTGGATCGAAATTTTCGATCGAACAGACGATGATGCAGTTGTCCTTACGGTCGCGCACCACCTCCATCTCATACTCTTTCCAGCCAAGGAGTGATTCATCAATCAACAACTCATTAGTCGGTGATAAGTCGAGGCCGCGCTCACAAATCTCTTCAAATTCTTCGCGGTTATAAGCAACGCCGCCACCCGATCCACCCATGGTGAACGAGGGACGAATGATGCAAGGAAAACCAAGATCATCGGCCGCTGCAAGCGCTTCGTCCATCGTATGCGCGATATGGCTGCGCGGCGTTTCGAGTCCGATTGCTTTCATCGCCTTATCGAAACGGTCCCTATCTTCAGCCTTGTCAATGGCATCCGCATTCGCGCCGATTAACTGAACACCGTATTTTTCGAGAACACCTTCACGATCCAAATCAAGCGCACAATTCAGAGCAGTCTGGCCACCCATGGTTGGTAGCAAAGCACTTGGACGCTCTTTCTCGATCACTTTTGCAACCGACTGCCAACGGATCGGCTCAATGTACGTTGCATCAGCCATCGCTGGATCAGTCATGATGGTCGCCGGGTTCGAGTTCACGAGAATGACTCGATAACCTTCTTCCCGAAGTGCTTTACAGGCCTGTGCACCCGAGTAGTCAAACTCACACGCCTGCCCAATCACAATCGGACCAGCACCAATAATTAGAATCGATTCAAAATCGGTACGTTTTGGCATTAGCGGGCCTCCATGTTCGCGATAAATTGATCAAACAGTGGCGCCACATCGTGCGGCCCTGGGCTCGCTTCAGGGTGACCCTGAAAACTGAATGCTGAGGTATCAGTCCGCGCTATCCCTTGCAGTGACTGATCAAACAACGATTTATGCGTCATCTTAAGATTCACAGGCAAGGTGTGTTCATCAATCGCAAAACCGTGGTTTTGACTGGTGATCATGACAACTCCTGACTCGATGTCCTGGACAGGGTGGTTCGCACCGTGATGGCCAAACTTCATTTTCATTGTTTTAGCACCGGATGCGAGACCGAGGAGTTGGTGACCTAAACAGATCCCAAAGACCGAAATTTTCGTTTCCAAAATTTCCTGAATCGCCTCAATCGCGTAAGTGCAAGGCTCAGGATCTCCAGGTCCATTTGACAAGAACACCCCATCAGGATTCATCGCTAACACATCTTTCGCTGGAGTTTTCGCAGGAACAACGGTCAAGCGGCAACCGCGATCGGCGAGCATCCGCAAGATGTTACGTTTCACGCCAAAGTCATAGGCAACGACATGGAAGCGAGCATCCTTTTTTTGAGGGTATCCCTCACCCAGAACCCACGAGCCCTCATCCCACCCGTACGCTGATGAAGTTGTCACCTCTTTAGCGAGATCCATCCCAGCGAGCCCGGGGAACTCAGCCAGCGCAGCCTGTGCTTTCGCAATACCCGCATCCGAACATGCATCAATACCCGCAACAATGACACCGGCTTGAGCCCCTTTGTCACGCAAAATACGAGTCAGCTTACGTGTATCGATATCTGCAATTGCAACAACGCCGGCTGATTTTAAGTAGGTATCCAGTGATTCATATGCTCGGAAATTACTCGACAAGAGCGGGAGGTCACGAATGATCAATCCACCTGCATGAATCGTGTTCGATTCCTCATCCTCCGGAGTCACGCCCGTATTTCCGATGTGTGGATACGTCAGCGTCACTAATTGCCGTGCATACGATGGGTCCGTCAAGATTTCCTGATAACCCGTCATTGCGGTGTTAAAAACGACTTCGCCGACGGATACCCCGTCCGCGCCGATGGAGCGGCCGACAAACTGTGTGCCGTCGGCAAGAATTAAAATTGCAGGTGAATTCAATCGGGAGTCCTCTGTCTCGACAGACTCGGCTGGCTCCGAGCGATTGAGGGCGCATTCTAGGGAGATTAGACCGAGAAGTCCATCGACGGTGGCGGGTTTTCCTTACAGGCCAAGTACATCCCGCATTGAATACAGGCCCGGCGATTGCTCTGACGCCCAGATTGCCGCACGCACAGCGCCATTGGCAAATGTCCGTCGACTAGAAGCCTTATGCGTAATCTCGACACGCTCGCCCTCGGCAGCGAACAACACTGTGTGCTCACCGACTACGTCACCCGCTCTGACTGTCGCAAAACCAATTTGCTCGCGAGGACGTGCACCTGTCTGACCTTCGCGACCAAAAACAGCGACTTGGCTCAAATCACGATCGAGCGCATTTGCAACCACGCGACCCATTGCTAATGCGGTGCCGCTTGGAGCATCCGCTTTGTGTCGATGATGCGCTTCGAGCACTTCAATATCGACTGAATCACCAAAGACACGCGACGCACGATCCAATAAATCAAAAACCACATTGACACCAACACTGAAGTTTGGCGCATACACGACAGGAATTGCTTTGGCAGCCTCAGCAATCACCGCCTCCTGTGCTTCCGAAAATCCAGTTGTTCCAATCACACATGGATCCCCGTTTTCGAGGCACCACTGAAGATGCTCAAGCGTTGCTTCGATCGTTGTAAAGTCGATAACAACGGGACGCAAAGAGCCAAACAGATCCAGGTCGCTATGAATTGGTGCGCCACGATGACCTTGACTTACAAGCTCGCCCACATCCGTCCCCACGAGTGTCGATGATGGACGAACGGTCGCTCCAGACAGCACCGCACCATCGATCTCAAGGGTCGCCTCAATCAGTGCGCGACCCATGCGGCCGGATGCTCCTGTGATCACGATATTGGTCATTAGAACTTCATCTCATCAAAGAATGATTTGACGCTGTCAAACCACCCGTCACGCTTTGGTGCGTGGGTTTTATGGTTCAGTGTTTGATGAAGCTCTTCAAGTAGTTCGCGCTGTTTAGAGGTGAGATTCACTGGTGTTTCGACCATTACCCGACACAGCAAGTCACCTTGCGCTCCACCGCGCACTGGCTTTACACCCTTCGCTCGCACCCTGAACAACTTACCAGTTTGGGTACCGTCAGGAACTTTCAACTTTACGCGACCATCGAGTGTCGGAACTTCGAGTTCACCACCGAGTGCTGCATCTGTGAAGGAAATTGGGACTTCGCAATACAGGTCTTTGCCGTCGCGCGTAAAAATACGGTGCTCTTTGACGTTCACTTGAACATAGAGATCACCCGCTGGGCCGCCGTTGACACCGGCTTCACCCTCACCAGACAAGCGCACGCGATCTCCCGTATCAACTCCTGCAGGAATTTTCACAGACAACGTCTTCGTTTCATCCTTGCGTCCTTGACCTCGACAGTCACCGCAAGGATCTGTCACGACCTTACCTTGTCCATGACATCGGGGGCATGTCTGCTGAATTGCAAAAAATCCCTGCTGCATGCGCACCTGACCTTGGCCATTACAGGTCTGACACGTTTTTGGCGATGAACCGGGCTTAGCCCCACTTCCTGCACATGTATCACATTCAGTCAGTCGCGGCACCCGAATCGTCTTTTCGACGCCAAAAACGGCTTCTTCTAGGGTGAGATCAAGGGTGTAACGCAGATCACTGCCGCGCTGCACCGATGACCGCCCGCCACCCGGACCTGCGCCGCCAAAGATGTCACCAAAAACATCACCAAAAATATCCGAAAAGCTTGCGCCGCCCCCGTGGAAACCACCACTAGGACCGCCCATACCGTCTTCGAATGCTTCATGGCCATATCGATCGTAAGCAGCACGTTTTTCAGGGTCTGATAGGACCTCGTAAGCTTCAGACAGTTCTTTGAACTTCGCTTCAGCCTCCGCGTCTCCCGGATTACGGTCCGGGTGACACTTCATTGCGAGGCGTCGGTAGGCCTTTTTAAGATCTCCTTCGGAAACATCTGTCGATACCCCGAGAGTCTCATAATAATCACGCTTGGCCACTCAGCTCTCCTTCCCTGGGACTTGAGTCATGCAACTCACTTCTTCTCGTCGTCCTTCACTTCTTCTCGTCGTCCTTCACTTCTTCAAACTCAGCATCGACAACATCGTCATCTTGTTTTGAAGCATCTGCACCTGCATCAGTCGCATCGGCACCGGCGTCTGCGGCTGCGTATAGCTTCTCTGCGATCTTCGCTGACGCCTCAGTCAAAGCCGTCGTCTTTGCAGTGATTTCATCCTTGTCGTCACCTTTCAACGCCTCTTCAAGTTCAGAAATAGCCGCTTCAACTGGCGCTTTTTCTTCGTCAGTCAGCTTATCACCGGCATCTGCCATTGACTTTTTCGTCGCGTGAATCATGCCGTCAGCAGTATTTCGCGCACCGATCATTTCTTCAAACTTCTTATCCGCTTCAGCATTCGCTTCAGCATCCTTCACCATCTTTTCGATTTCTTCATCAGACAGGCCAGATGATGCTTTAATCACAATCGACTGCTCTTTACCGGTTGCTTTGTCTTTTGCAGACACATTCAAAATACCGTTCGCATCGATATCAAAGGCAACTTCAATCTGCGGCATGCCACGAGGTGCCGGTGGAATATCAGCCAAATCGAATCGGCCTAACGACTTATTTTGACCTGCCTGTTTACGCTCACCTTGCAAGACATGAATCGTCACCGCGGTCTGATTGTCTTCAGCGGTTGAAAACACCTGGGTCTTCTTGGTTGGGATGGTCGTATTTTTCTCAATCAATGCAGTCATCACACCACCCATTGTCTCAATACCCAGAGACAGAGGCGTCACATCGAGAAGCAATACGTCTTTCACGTCACCGGCCAGTACCGCACCTTGAATCGACGCGCCCATGGCAACCGCCTCATCAGGGTTGACATCACGACGTGGTTCTTTGTTGAAGAATGCCTTTACCTTGTCTTGAACGAGTGGCATCCGCGTTTGACCACCAACAAGAATGACATCATTAATTTCAGACGTTGAATGACCCGCGTCCTCAAGTGCCTGCTTCACTGGCGCAAGTGTCCGCTCTACCAGATCTTCGACTAATGACTCGAGCTTCGCCCGCGTCAACTTAAGATTCAAGTGCTTGGGACCACTTGCATCGGCTGTAATGTAGGGCAAGTTAACATCTGTTTGTTGGCTCGAAGATAACTCGATTTTCGCCTTCTCGGCAGCTTCTTTCAAACGCTGCATCGCTAGCGGATCACCTTTGAGATCCATTCCCTGATCTTTCTGGAATGACTCCGCAAGGTAATCAATCACGCGTAGATCAAAATCCTCGCCGCCAAGGAATGTATCGCCGTTGGTGGACAACACTTCGAACTGGTGCTCGCCATCGACTTCAGCGATCTCAATGATTGAAATATCAAAGGTACCACCACCTAAATCGTAGACCGCAATCACTGAATCACCACGGGCCTGATCCATTCCATAAGCNAGAGCGGCAGCGGTCGGCTCATTGATGATCCTTTTCACATCAAGGCCCGCAATCTTACCTGCATCTTTTGTGGCCTGACGCTGACTNTCGTTGAAATACGCTGGAACCGTGATCACGGCTTCCGTAACGTCTTCCCCGAGATAATCTTCGGCCGTCTTTTTCATTTTTTTCAAGACTTCGGCAGAGATTTGAGGAGGAGCGAGCTTCTCTCCCTTGACGTCAATCCAAGCGTCGCCGTTGTCGGCACCTACGATTTTGTAGGGAACCATTTTNATGTCTTTCTGCACNACATCATCACTGAACTTGCGACCGATCAGGCGCTTGACAGCAAATAATGTNTTGTCTGGGTTCGTTACAGACTGTCGCTTGGCCGGCTGTCCGACCAGTGTTTCGTCATCGGTGTAGGCAATAATCGACGGGGTCGTACGATCGCCCTCAGCGTTCTCAATGACGCGTGGCTTGCCGCCTTCCAGCACAGCCACGCAAGAATTCGTTGTACCAAGATCGATTCCTATGATCTTACCCATGGTTTTTCCTCTCTATTCATCCATGTCCGGATACCCGGATTTACTCTCNCGTTTATTGCGGTTTTTTATCCGCATTCAAGTGACTAGTTCGAAGCACCTTTGGTCACCATGACCATCGCCGCTCGGATCACTCGTCCTTCTAATTTGTAGCCTTTCTGCATCACTGCCATCACCGTATTTGGTTCATGATCTGCTGACTCCACCATGCTCATTGCCTGATGCTCTTGCGGATCAAATACCTCNCCAACCGGATTAATTGGCTCCACTCCATGCTTTGCCGCTGTATCCAAAAGGAGCTTGTGCGTCATTTGAGTGCCCTCGAGCATCGACGCATCAAAACCGTCTGTGGTTTCGGTAAGTTCAAGCGCTCGATCCATCGAATCCAACACTGCGAGTAAATCTTTAACAAATTTCTCAACTGCGTATTTGTGCGCATTTTCAACATCACGCTCGGCACGGCGNCGAACGTTTTGAAGATCTGCTTGGGAGCGGATTAGTGCTTCTTTAAGCTCTTCAACCTGCGTTTCCAAGCTGGCCGAATCACCATCATCGAGATCAACTGAGTCATCGCTGGTGTCNATCTCTTCCTGTTCGTCGTCTTGAATCGCATCATCATCAAGCTCTTCGTTTTGGATTTCAGACGCATCCACTGNGTCTTTCATGACGTCCTCATCCGCTGGTGATTTTTCGTCGGCCATAATCTCCTCCNTGTTTATCCCGTGAGTGGGCTACACTCTCTACGGAAACGCATGTATAAGGTCATATCCGCGAGTTTCAACAGACAAACAAATGCTCTTACAACTGAATATTAAAAACTTAGCGACACTCGCGTCAGTCGACCTTGAACTGACCAGTGGGTGTATTGCTGTGACCGGCGATACAGGCGCCGGTAAATCGCTGATCCTTGATGCGCTGGAACTGGCTTTGGGCGCACGCGCTGATCTCGGGCTGGTACGCGCTGGAACCGAGCGCGCGCAGATCATTGCTGAATTTGATATTGAACGCCTCCCTCAAGCAAAAGCATGGCTGAGTGATAATGAACTGGATCAAGATGATGAGCTGGTTTTAAGACGAACACTGTCGTCAGAAGGCCGCTCGAAGGCCTATGTCAACGGAACTCCGATTTCAACTTCACAATTGAAAGAACTGTCAGAGCAACTCGTTTTGATGCACACCCAACACGCGAATCAAAAATTGCTTCAACCGAAGCATCAACTTGAATTATTGGATGAATATGCCGACCAGGGCCTNGCANGTCAGCGCACATCGGCCGCCGTCAAGGAATGGATAGATACNCTATCGTCACTGCNTACGCTCCAGGCTGATGCATCGAAAGCAGACGCCGAACGAGAGCTTCTCGGTTTCCAAGTCGAAGAACTCAACGCATTCAATCTTCAGGCTGATGAATTTGAACAACTTGACCGAGAGCAGCGACAGCTGGCGACTGGCGATACGTTTATCAGAGTCACCGAACAAACCCTCGCGCTCCTGTCGGGCGATGAAACCGGTGGAATAATCAGTCACACAGAAAAAATTGCCAATGATGTCAGTCAAATTGCAGATGGCCATCAAGGACTAGAGAATGCGACTGAGCTCCTCGAACAGGCGGCCATTGCGCTGAGTGAGTCAAAAAGTGAAATCCAACATGCACGCGACCAATTCGATCTTGATCCAGAGCGCCTGCAATTTGTTGAGGAGCGTCTTGCACAAGTATTTCAGCTCGTAAGAAAACATAAAATTGAACCAGAGGACCTCGTCCAGCATCACACGAACCTTGTGTCGCGACTTGCGGGAATTGCCGAAGCGAATGATCGGATTCCGATGCTGGAACAAAAAGTTGCAGAGCTTGAGATTATCGCGCAGCAAAAAGCCGCTGAATTAACAACCATANGAGCCGCTGCCGCAGAGCAACTGTCTCGAGAAGTCACTGCTAATTTTCCAGATCTAGGGATGGAATACGCGCGATTAGAGATCCGCCTGATTCCTAATGAAGCACTATCGGCTACCGGCGCCGAATCTGTTCAATTTTTTTTCCAGCCCAATCCAGGTCAACAAGGTCGTCCCTTATCGAAAATTGCATCCGGTGGCGAACTGTCTCGCGTTAATCTGGCGATTCAGGTCATCACAGCAACTCGATTAGCGACACCAACCCTGGTCTTTGACGAGGTCGATGTCGGGATCGGCGGGAAAACTGCTGCAAAAGTGGGGGAGCTGTTGACTGAGTTGGCGGTGAACGCCCAGGTGCTTGTCGTCACCCACCAACCACAGGTTGCAGGGCAAGCGGATCAGCATCTGCATGTTCAAAAACNATCGGATGACGACGTGACGGTTTCACAGGCCCGCCTTTTGTCGCGCGGTGAGCGAATCGATGAAATTGCGAGAATGCTTGGCGGGCATTCGATCACTGAAAGTACGCGACAAGCTGCAACAGATCTGTTGCGAAATTAACCACCGATCAGCCAAGTGGCTGCCCAATGATACAGCGGGATACCGAAAATAATGTTCAATGGGAACGTCAGACCAAGCGATAGCCCGAGGTACAGGCTTGGATTGGATTCTGGTAGNGCGTGCTTTAAAACAGCAGGGACAGCGATGTAGGAAGCCGACCCTGCAAGGACGGCCAACAGAGTCGCATTGGCGGCTGATAGACCACCCGCCCGGGCCAACGTTAACGCGATTGAAGCATGCGTCAGGGGCGCAATCACTCCATAGAACGCCAACCGCTTCGGCACACCGCGCAGATCGGCGAGTCGTTTGGCGGTCGCTACACCCATATCAAGCAANAAGAACGCGAGCATGCCTTTAAAGATCATCCCGGTAAATGGATCCATAATCGTTTTACCGGCCACCCCAGTGATCATCCCAATAACCATCGCGCCTAACAGTAGGATCTGNGCACCCTCGGTGAACGACTCCCTTANCACAACCAAGAATCCTTGGTGCTCCTGACGCGCCTCCTGCGTTCGGTAAAGATTCGCNATNAAAATNGCAAAAATAATCGCCGGCGATTCCATTAAAGCCATGGCAGCAGCCATGTGGCCGCCATACTCGAGACCATTGGTTTCTAAAAATTGCGTTGCCGTAATGAACGTAACNGCNGAAACGGAACCGTAAGTNGCCGAGATTGCCAGCGCATCCAACGGATTAATCACACGCTTCAACACCATAAAGCTCACAAACGGGATGGCTAGAGCGAGCCCAANCGCAAACACAAGATCTCTGAGAATTGCCGGGTTAAANCCACTTTCTGCAAGGGAAAATCCACCCTTGAGTCCGAGCGCCATTANTAGATAGAGCGATAAAAAGCGAGCGATCGCAGTTGGGATTTCNAGATTCGAGCGCACAAGACCAGCAAATAGACCAAGAACGAAAAACANAACACTCGGATCAAGAAGAGGGCTCGAACCCATTACTTTGTCNCCGAACAATTAGNACAAGTCACATAAATGATATGTGTGTGATCAACGATGTCGCATCCATGATCTTTCGCAATTTTCTCCTGCAAGGCTTCGATCTCANGACTCACATACTCAATNACCTGATGGCATCGAACACACACCATATGGTCGTGGTGATCNTCAGGTTTTAGCTCAAATACANTGGTCGTGGCGTCAAACTGATGACGCTCGACCAACCCGGCCTCTTGAAATTGCGTCAGAACTCGATAAATCGTCGCGAGATTCACATCAACGCCAGACTCATGCAGTTTGCGGTAGACCACTTCCGCCGACATATGCTCTCCTTCGCTGGCAAGCAATAGCTGTAAGACATGAATCCGCGGAAGCGTTGCTTTTANTCCCGCTTTTTTTAATTCGTCAGTTTCGTATTGCATCATCAATGGACTCATCGGCTTGGCATCTTTATTATTCTGCCAACAATTTCCTCAGGAAGATATTGATGCGTCTGATTTCCATTCTCGTTCTGATGACAACTATTGTGCTCACTGGCTGCAGTTTCCCTGGTGTCCACAAAAATCCTGTGAAGCAAGGTAATCAACTNATCCCTGAGCGTGTCGAANGGCTGGAAGTCGGAATGTCGAGAGATCAAGTGCAGTTNCTACTCGGATCGCCAATCACTGTAAATACCTTNAATCCCAACCGNTGGATTTATTTAGAGCGGATCGATTTTGACGGCGAAGTTCAACAAAATACCTATCTGATTGTGAACTTTANGAACGATNAAGTTTCTGAGATTCAGCGCGAGTCCGGCGGNTCTCCTTNGGATCCGCTATTAAAGATCGATACAACTCCACCCGATCGCCCGGATGAAGGATCNTGGTGGTGGCCGTTTTGANANGGACGCCAAAGANACCCATCGGAGTNGTTGCAAGATCAATTTCTGGGAATTTNNCAGCGAAACCAGACANATCTGCGGCCTGATAGACAGTTGTTCCTTCGGGGACNTCTAATTCAACCACGTATTGTTGATCGGGCTTTGCGTANACGACCTGAACTTTCAAANCCTANCGACCGTATANCTGATCTGCACGATCACAAAANGCATCAACAAGGCTTCCNGCGATTTGCGAAAACACAGCGCCGATTGCCATNGCGATTAATTTACCCNCAAATTCAAATTCAAGATCGAGGCTCACGCGACAGCAATCCTCGCCAACNGACTCAAAACGCCAATGTCCTGATAGCGATTTAAAGGGTCCGTTCACTAAAGATAAATCGATCCTTTCCGGTNGCGTTAAGGTGTTTTTCGTCGTGAATNCTTGCCGAATGNTGNCCTTTTGAATCGATAGCTCTCCGACAATGACCGTTTCAGATGAATCGATGACCCGTGCAGCACCACACCAGGGTAAAAACTCGGGATAGCGTGCAAAGTCGTTGACCAGTTCAAACATTTGCTCTGGAGTGTGAGACACTATTGCGGATCTCGTGATTTTCGGCATCAATTCCTCAATCGCTGTTTGAAAAAACGGCAAATATACGTAAAGTCGCCCGCCATGGCCAAAAAATCGAACAANAACAGCAATCAAATCGCTCAAAATAAACGCGCACGTTTTGATTACCACATCGACGAAACATTCGAGGCCGGTATGCAACTCCANGGTTGGGAAGTGAAATCGATCCGAGCTGGAAAGGCCAACTTAAGCGATACCTACGTGATCATTCGAAACGGCGAGGCCTATCTTCTAAATTCACAAATTACGCCNCTGGATTCCGCNTCAACACATGTGATCGCGGATCCGACGCGCACGCGAAAACTGCTACTCCACAAAAAAGAACTGGCTNCNATTCATGGCGCCTTAAGCCAAAAAGGGCATGCCTGTGTGCCACTTGAAATGTACTGGAAAGGTCCGCTTGTCAAAATCAAAATTGGGCTGGCCTACGGGAAGAAAAAACACGATAAACGAAACACAATCCGTGACCGCGAATGGAAGATCGAGAAGCAACGCGCTGTCCGTCACCGTGTTCGCTGATGGCTGAATTCGATTGGATTAAACTCGCTCTTCTTTGCCTGGCTGGAGCCGCNTCTCCAGGTTTGTCATGGCTACTCATTTTGTCAATGTCGGCCTCTCGAGGGACGGCCGTTGGTATTTGTGGTGCGCTTGGGCATGGTTTGGGCATCATGGTGTTTGCACTAACGACTGTCTTCGGNCTATCAGCCCTGCTGCTCGCCCTCCCGGAACTCACAATNGCTTTGACCTTTCTCGGAATCGCACTTCTGATTTATTTCGGATATCAACTGGTCAACGCGGGTNACATGCCTCTNCCTGAAAAACTCACGACTCANGGTGGCTTTATCGCTGGATTTTCGATTGCGATCGTAAACCCGAAGGTCTTAGTNTTCTTCTTGGCTGTCTTNGGACCCTTTGTCGATCCTCAACATACACTTTCCATACAGCTCGCCATGGGCGCGTTGGCCGGCGGTATTGATGCGACGATCTATACTGGTGTCGCGCTTGCGGGTACAGCACTTAAACAACAACTGGAAGGTGGACGGATCCAGCTCNTCAATCGACTGATCGGTGCCCTTTTNATTGCCTCTGGTATTTGGATTTTCAATCAAGAGATTTCAAATTTTCTCTAAATAGCAGATAATTCTCTCCTCGGGGACGATATGGATTCGACGCCGGTTACAAAACCAAATGTGCATGCCGAGTAGTTCTACAGTGCTCGTAAACCCAACTGTGGACTCGTTAGCTATAACTGCCAACGACGAAAACTACGCTCT
>PAFS01000026.1 GCA_002705325.1 Gammaproteobacteria bacterium
CGGGTTTCGAGCCGTCTTCGCGCCAAGCTTCGGCGAGATATTTGCGGCAAACTGCCTCAAAAATGGTGTCCTTGCCGCCCGATTGAATCAAGAGAAGATCCAATCGATTCACGAGGCATTGGACTTCGCTCAAGAGCCTAGAGTCTCGGTTGACATCGATCAGGAATGTATAACACTACCTGCTGGCCAGGTTATTAAATTCAGTCTAGATCCATTCCAAAAGCACTGCCTCATGAATGGCCTCAATGAGATTGATCTGTCACTGCAATTTAACGACGAAATTACAGCCTTCGAAGAGAGCCACCGAAGGACATATCCCTGGACCGCATTATGAGCGTCATTCGAGGAATCGAACTCCGACACCTTAACCTCCCACTCATTAAACCCTACGCGCTGAGCTACAGGACGTTTGAGTCGTTCGAGCCATATCTCGTCAGAATAATCACAGACGATGGTCAGATTACATTTGGCGAGCAACATATCTCCCCCGGGTCCAGCTCTGAAACACGCGAGGGGGGTTGGTCTTTTCTGGCCTCATCTGCCGCCGTGATGATTGGTTCAGACATCAGCGCAGCCTTTGAACAGGTCAACAACAAACGATCTCAAAGCCCCGTGGCAGCAACGGCCCTATTGAATGCATTAGATCAACTCAAAGAGCCTGGACAGTGGACTCCAAAAGATGATCTCCATGTCCCGGTTTTGACTGCGTTTTCAGCAACAACATCGGAGCAGATTGTGACTGAACTTGATGAGAAGATCGAGCTAGGATTCCGAACGTTTAAGATCAAGGTTGGGAAAGACGTCAGCGCCGACAAGGAGAGAGTTCGCGTCATCCAAGACTCACTCGGAGAACGTGGCACGATTCGCGTAGACGCGAACCGGGCGTATTCTGCGCAAGACGCGATCGAGTTCAGCCAAGTACTCGATCCAGATGCTTGTGAGTTATTTGAGCAGCCCTGCGACACTTACGACTGGGACGGTAACGGCCAGGTGGCGCAAGCGTCCCCTGTTCCGTTAATGCTCGATGAACCGATCTGCAGCATCGCGGACATAGAACGCGCGGCAACGATGCCCGGAGTCGGATTTTGTAAGGTCAAACTCAAGCGCTTTGGTTCATTGATTGACTTGTGNAATGCCATCGAGGCAGCGCACGGGCTGGGTCTTCAAATAGTACTTGGCGATGGTCTTGGTTCAGACATTAATTGCTACCTCGAGGCGCTAGTGTCTGAGCGATATCTGCACCGCGCGGGTGAGTTCAATGGTTGCTTCAAGATTCGAGATGAATCACGGATCTTAGCGCCACATCTCAAGTTTGAAGATGGACACATGATTCTCGANAAGTCAGCGCNCTTAAATCTAAACAAACCAGTCATAAATGCCAGAACAGTTCGGAAAGCAATGTACGGAGAGACNGACAACTAAGATGAAGATCACGCAACTATCCCCCAACATTGGAGCCAACATCGACGGTGTCGANCTTTCGAAACCTCTCACCCCAGAAGTCATNGGAANNATCAAAGCNGCATGGGATCANCACCTCGTCCTACGATTNAGAAACCAGTCGATCAATGACGATGACTTNCTCCGGTTCAGTAAATATTTTGGGGANCTTGATCCNCCAGGCCCAAACCCATANGGGGTTACATTTTTACCNGAATATCCCGAGATCAACGTCATCTCAAACGTCAAGGCGGCCGACGGGACACCAATTGGGAATCTCGGCGACGGCGAGGCAGTCTGGCACGCAGACATGACTTATATCGAGCAACCCCCTGTNGCCGGAATCCTTTACTCGCTNGAAGTACCTAGAGACCAGGGCAACACATACTTCAGTAATATGATCTATGCATACNAGGCATTACCTACCAATCTTAAAAAAGAGATCGATAGGAAGATCTTGATCCATGATGCGGCACACAACAGCGCGGGAATGCTGAGAAAAGGATACAGCGAGGTTACCGACCCCTCTGAAACACCAGGCGCAAGACACCCGATGGTTTGGACAGACACGGGAGGCAAGCAAGCGCTTTTTCTCGGTCGTCGACCGCACGCGTACGTTGTGGGTCTGAGTGCAGACGACAGTAACCAACTGCTTGATGAGGTCTGGTCACACGCGACTAACTCCGAGTGGACATGGCACAACGAGTGGGAGGTTGGTGACCTCGTCATGTGGCAGAACCATCATGTGATGCACAGGAGAGACGCGTTCGATGGAAACAATCGACGTATCATGCATCGCACGCAGCTGAAAACATTTGTAGCCTAGCAAGAATCGAGATCAATAACCCGGCCNACGTCTAAGGCGGCGGCTCTTTCCAGAGCCAGTCCCGCCATTGCGACGTCGCAGANCGCCATGCCCTGGATCACAGCCAGCGTCACTCCACTGCAAATAGATTGGTATTTTTCAGGGTCCAGCGCCACGTCACCAATCAGGGCGGTGGTTCGAGCCTGAATCTGGTCGACACTTAAACTGTTAGATTTCACCCAATGATGGAGATCACCCTGCTTAAGCGCGTAACCCAGATCGTCAAGGATGACATGCTGACTACGCTGCCAGGTGGTGAAGTCAAACTCGGGCACGCCGCCCATTGACAGCGCGACTGCTCCGTCCCGTAGCCAATCGCCATGAATAAATGCAGCACTTGCCTTAGTGATCGTAAGCGCCGCCTCCGCGCTTCTTACCGCCGGCTCTATCGCTTGTATGCTCATTCGTGAGGAGACCGAATATGGTAGNCTTTTTCTGAACAGGTCACCCCGACCCTCGTCTCGACACCCTAAAATAATACTTGCGTCCGGGAACGCGTGCCCTAGTGCGATGGCGCATTCATATCCAATCTTACCCGCCCCAATCAGGGCAATGACTCGAAGATCTGGACGTAACCAATGGAGTGTCAGAGCACCAGTGACTGCTGTGCGTCGCCGGTGCAGCCAGTTCTCGGCGACTACTCCCTCCGGTTGGCCAGTTTCAGAATTCACTACCCAATTAAAATATGACCCTGGGCTGGCTAGTCTGAAGCCTGCGACTCCAAGATCACCAAAGTGAGCCCCCTTTAAACGGCATTTTTTTGGCTTATCAGATGGTAACTGAAGATATAGCGAGCTCGGCTCTGAAAGAACCGAACCGACTCGGCCGTAGTATTGGTAAGCCTCAGTGCACACATCAAAGCAGGCGTCGATTTCGTCGCCCAGGCAACGCCTCACGGTTTGCTCTGACAAGATCCTCAACTCACCCATTTTCAGACTCTCCCAACCATCGGTCCTGATCGACGAAGCGGTCACGATCCCCCAAGGGGCTTAACAAATCGCACACAGACTCTGAGTTACCGTACTCGACGATTGACCTCAGAATTGACTCGGTTGCCTGAATGCAGGCCCGCTGAACATCAGACGGTACAATCATGTACCGNTACCCAAACTTTTCTAATGAGTCTGGGCTAGTGTAGGGTGTCTTCCCACCCGGAAACATGTTNATTAAGACAGGNACGTCGAACAAACCGGGTATCANTTCAACCTGTTCGGCTGTTTCTGGTGCCTCGATAAAAACAACGTCTGCGCCCGAGTCAACCATTGACTGTGCCCGCGAGATTGCCATGTCGAATCCTTCGATCGCGATCGCGTCAGTTCTCCCTATGATCAAAAAATNNTCCGCTCGCCGAGCTTTTACTGCGGACTCGATCTTACGGCACATTGAATCTTTCGAGATGAGTGACTTACCCTCAAGGTGGCCGCAGCGTTTTGGGAAGCTCTGGTCTTCAATGTGCACTCCCTTGATACCAGNGGCCTCGAACATTTGGACCATCCGTCGAACGTGCTGGGTATCGCCGTACCCCGTGTCTCCATCCGCAAAAACGGTCCCATCGAATGCACAAACTATCGATTCGAGCCTCGAAGCCATCTCAGTCATCGAGACTAACCCCAGATCGGGTAAACCAAGACTCCGCGCAATGGCACCCCCGCTCGCGTATATCGCCTNGGCACCCACGTGTCTCGCGATCGACGCACCCAGCCCGTCATAAACACCGGGCAGGATGGTCAGTATTTCTTGGTCATTCATTNAAAGCACCTAAATTGTTGACAAAAATTTTAGCGATCTACCGGACGTACGAAAATTCTATCGAGTTTTTCGAATAAAGATCCTAGATTGTGTTGACAATATACACTGCTTTCGTGACCCTAGACNCAGGTATCTGAGATACCTGTAGTTCGAACTTAAACCAATAATAAAGGGGAACAAGATGATTCCTATNAATGCCTTAAAGAAGACTACCTTTGCCGTCTGCGCAACCTTCGCGTTGTCGTCAACAGCATTTGCCGCCTCCCATGGCGACAAGAAGAAAGATGCTCCAGTTTGTGACAAGCCTATCGAAGTGGTCATCCACTCGTCGTATGGTGGGGGAACTGACGTTACCGCACGGATGATGATGATTCGCTCTCGTCGCACACTAGACCAAGACATGTTCGTAATAAGTAAGCGTGGCGGATCTGGAGCCAAAGCCCAGAACTATGTCCTGTCCAAGCCCGCAGACGGATGCACAATCATGGCTCTAACCCAGTCCCACCTCTACACGATGGTGCAGGGTAAGTCAGACATGAAAATCGACGACATCGTCGGCGTAGCGCGGGCGATGGACGATCCTACGTTCCTAGTTGTTGGCAAGAAGAGTGAATCTAAAACAATGGAGGATCTAATCGCAGCGTCCAAGAAACGCACACTGAATTTTGGTGTGGCACAGGTCGGTGGTACAGAACACATTGGTCTCGCGCAGCTCTCAAANGCAGCCGGCATCAAATTTAAAGTTGTGCCATTTGGCTCGGGTGGTGAAATGCTGCAGGCTCTCTTGTCCGGTGCAATCGACGCGACATTACCGAACGTGAGTGAAGCAGCAACATTAATCGCCGACGGTTCTGTTAGACCTCTTGTACTGCTTGCAGAAGAACGCCTACCAGACTATGCCGATGTCCGTACTTCCTATGAAATGGGTTACGAAGTTAAGACTTCTACAACCCGCGGATATGCGGTTTTGGCTAAGACCCCAAGAGACAAGGTAGAACAAATCTCGAAGGGGCTCGTTAAGGCAATGTCCCACGAAGTATTCGCAAACTACTTGGCTACTGCTGGTCTAAAAGTCGAGACAAGCGTTGCCGGCACTGATGTCTGGGATAAAGGCCTTAAGGCTGAGTACGCGAAGGCCGCAGAGGCTCTCAAAGAGCTTGGTATTGTCAAGTAATATTCGAGGAGCACGTTGATATGGGTAATCAAAATTCAACAGCTCCCTCGACCGATGGATCACGGGCCCTCGGGCTCGTGCATCCGGTCGACCTTGCTGTCACAGCAATCATCCTCGCTGGGGTGGCGTATCTCTTCTACGAGACCACGCAATTCGACGAGGTTTCTCCGTTATTCGCTCAAAACATCCAACCAGCNATGTACCCTCAACTGCTGCTNTGGATTATCGCGGGGCTCGCCTGCTTCTTGCCGTTCGAGCATATCCTATTGACGAAGAAAGGTAAGAATATCGATAAAGANCGTAGCGAATCAGTCCACTCGCTTACGAAAGTAACGATTGCATTTTTGGTAGTAGTGGTGCTCGCATCACCTTATCTAGGAATGTTGTTGACGATGATCACAATCTGTTTGGTGATGCCGCGCCTCTGGGGCTACAAAAAATTGGTCACGATTTTGTTNTTTGCNGGGATATTTCCAGTNGTTGTTTCACTAGTTTTCTCNAAAGTCCTAAGCGTTTATTTCGATTCTGGGATTTTCGGTATCACCCTATAAAAATTAAGAAGGTTCAAGTCAGATGGACGCAATCATCGAAGGTTTTTCGCTTCTCTTAGAAATCGAAAACATTATCTTAATTACCCTGGGCGTTCTGATTGGGGTTCTAGTTGGGGCACTCCCGGGCCTGAGTTCACCGATGGCTATCGCCCTCCTGACACCCTTTACCATTCAGCTGGAACCGATCCCCGCTATCGCCATGATGGCCGCGTTGTATTGTGCGGGGACTTTCGGTGGATCTATTACAGCAATTTTGATCAATGCGCCTGGAGCACCCCCAGCCGTAGCAACTGCTCTAGATGGGTATCCGATGGCAAAACGCGGCGAGCCTGGGCGCGCCCTAGGTCTCGCGACAGTCTCTTCCGTTTCAGGTGGAATAATCAGTCTAATAGTATTTATCGTTGCTGCTCCAACCTTGGCTGCTGTCGCACTGGAGTTCCGTCCACCTGAGTATTTTGCGCTGGCTGTCTTCGCTCTCTCAATGCTCGCATCAATGACCGGTAAGAGCTCCCTACGTAACCTCATCTCTGGTGCGGTGGGCGTATTGTTAGCGACCGTCGGTATCCATCTCACGACCGGGGTCGAGCGCTTTACCTTTGGAATCCCGGATCTCGATGAGGGCATCCACTTTGTGCNCGTCCTTATTGGTCTCTTCGCTATGGGTGAGTTGCTTAGCCAATCAAGTACCCTCAACAAGGCTGTTGAGCGTATCGAAGCAAAAGCCATGAAGCTTCCTACCTGGGCTGAGCTTAAAGAACTAAAGAATTGCATCCTCCGCTCGTCAGGGATCGGAACGTTCATCGGAATTCTTCCTGCCGAAGGATCAACGGTTGCGGCGATCATTGGATATAACGAAGCCAAGCGTTTCAGCAANAAGAAAGATGAGTTNGGAACTGGGACACCTGAAGGAATNGTAGGCCCTGAGGCCGCNAATAATTCAGCNGCCGGGGGTGCGATGGTCCCAACACTAGCACTCGGCATCCCTGGATCAGGATCAACCGCCCTCATCTTGGCGGCACTAATCATGCATGGATTTAGGCCTGGTCCNTACCTCCTCAATGAGACCCCAGAGTTTNTGTACGCCATTTTCGGNGCAATGCTTTTCGCAAATATTGCATTCCTAGCGATCGGACTCGCTGGCGCNAAATTTTTCTCACTNGTNACGTTTATACCGAAGCAATTATTGTGGCCNGCGGTCTTTATCTTCGCGNTNATCGGNGCCTACTCATCTAGCTCATCATTCGTTGACGTGTATGTGATGCTGGTCGCGGGGCTNATTGGATACTTCATGAACCGCCATGGCTTCGGCGCTGCGCCACTCGTGATGGGGTTGATTCTAGGAAAAATGGTCGAGGAAGCGTTTAGTCAGTCAATGATCATTTACGACAACAACTTCCTTGCGCTAATGGAGAGCCCGATTGTTCTGTTTTTCTTNGNGCTGACCGCCGTAAATCTCTCAACACCATTCTGGACAGGGTTCAGGAAGCGNAAGGCATGACACACTCNAATTCTGTNGCGGTAGTNACTGGTTCCGCTCGCAATATTGGCCGGGCGACCGCNNTNAAACTCGGAGAGCTTGGCTTTANTGTNGTGGNNCANACAAATAACGATGACGAAAATCTGCAGCNAACTGCGGATCNAGTGAGANAAANCGGAATGGAGTGCGCGACGGTAGTTGGATCCCTAGATAATCCGGATACTGTTATTGCCCTAGACCGCGCGTGTAAGACTCTCGGTAATTGTCGAGTGCTTGTCAATAACGCCTCGATCCGAAAAACCAAGCCTTTTCTGGAGATGACACTCGAGGAGTGGCGACAGGTTTTTCATATTAACAGTGATGCTCAGTTTATGTGCACCCAACAATTCTTGCCGGATATGCTCAAGTCAAAATGGGGACGAGTTATCTGTCTTGGTGGCCTGTCAGCCCACACAGGCGCGCAAGAAAGGGCCGCAGTAGTCAGCTCTAAATCAAGTGTGCCGGGTCTGGTGCGAGCGTTGGCGGTAGAATTCGCTGATTCCGGGGTAACTTTTAA
This sequence comes from Gammaproteobacteria bacterium, assembly GCA_002705325.1. Next base: position 7,813 of record PAFS01000026.1, read on the forward strand.
TTGCGTGGTTCCGGGTCATATCGACACACACCGAACCGCTGAAACAGGTGCGCGGTTGAAGCATCCAAGTTTCGATGGAAAAAATGTTCCCTACGGGCAGCCAACTGATATTGCTGCTGTGATTGCAATGTTAGTCGGACCCGATAGTGGATTCATCACCGGACAGACAATCCACGTGAACGGCGGGGCTTTCTTGCCATGACCTCTGTGATTCTTGCGGAACACATCGCCGCCATTTCCGCCAGTCAAACTGCAAATATTCCAGAATCAGTCAGACAGATGTTGCAACGAGCCACACTCGATGCCTACGGACTTATGTTCTCTGCTCGCAACACAGACTACATTCAGGCAATCAAGTCATCATGCATCGATAACGGAAACTCAACAGCGTTTGGTCATGGGCCACACTTCACCATGCAAGATGCTGCTCTAATCAACGGGACAGCGATACACGGAGAGGATTTCGACGATACTTTCGAGGGGACACCTGTCCACGTATCGTCTGTGATCGTGCCGACAATTCTGGCAATCGCCGAACGTGATGATATCTCTCCAGACACCTTTATTAAGTCAATGGCGTTCGGTGCGGAACTGATTTGCCGGCTTGCTTTGGTTGCCCCAACGGCGGTTCACCGTCAAGGATTCCATCCAACCGCCATCTTAGGAGCATTTGGCGCGAGCCTAACAGCGTCGGTTGCGTACGGGCTTAGCCCGCAGCAGACCGCGTCAGCGCTCGGAATCGTTGGTTCCATGGCCTCTGGCATCATTGAATACCTTGCTGAGGGGACATGGACCAAACGAATGCACCCTGGCTGGGCCGCCTCAGCCGGAATTAAATCAGCAGTAATGGCGAAAGCAGGTTTCACAGGGCCTCGTACAGTGTTCGAGGGTACTCATGGACTCTTCAAGGGCTTTGCTTCGAGTTCCATCACCCCAGACTTCAATCATTTAGAATCGTTTGGAAACGGTTGGGTTTCTGCGGGCCTTGCTTTTAAACCTTATGCCTGCGGGACCATGACGCAGCCGTTTGTTGATTGTGCATTGCAAGCCGCAAATGTCCTAAAATCTGAAAATATCAAAGAAATACATGCTCATGTCGGGGAAGGTACCGTGCATCGCCTTTGGGAACCACTCGAGGAAAAAAGAAATCCGTCGACACCATATGGGGCGAAGTTTTCTGTCCCATACTGCGTCGCAATCGGTTTCCTTGTCGGGAAAGTCGGTTTAAACGAATTTTCCGAAGAACAACTTTCAAGAGACGACATCCGATCAATCACTTCAAAAATCACCTACTCCATTAACCCCGAAGATCCGTATCCCGGAGAGTATGTGGGCTGGATTGATGTGATTGATATCGAGGGAAACACGCACACATTCAAGCAGTCGTGCCTACGAGGCGGCAAGCAAGAGCCGATGTCTCAGCAGGAGCTTGAAGATAAGTTTACAAGTAATCTGGTATTTGCTCGGCTCGATAATCAGAAAATTGAGTCCGCGCAGGATTGCGTTGACCAACTTTTCAACTCAAAAAATAACATCCGAGAGTGTGTCAAAACGCTCGCAACGATCGGAGAAAAATCATGACATCACCTATTGCTTCA
>PAFS01000027.1 GCA_002705325.1 Gammaproteobacteria bacterium
CAATGGTGACTCTTGTCGGTCCCCTCGCAATTGGATATTTGTGAACCCCGTCAGGCCCGGAAGGGAGCAGCGGCAGCGGATGTTTGGTGTGCCGGGGTGTGGCTGGCAGGAGTTGCTTCCAATCGAAAGAGGCATGCATGAGTCAGCAGGTCTTAGCCAGAAAATGGCGTCCGACCACATTCGAACAGTTAATCGGTCAGGAGCATGTGCGAAAAGCACTGAAACATGCCCTTGACTCGGGTCGTTTGCATCATGCGTATCTCTTCACAGGTACTCGTGGCGTCGGTAAGACAACCATCGCTCGGATTCTGGCTCGTTGTCTAAACTGCGAGCAGGGCATTTCAGCGACTCCTTGTGGGGAATGCTCCAACTGCCGGGCGATCTCGGAAAATCGTTTTGTTGATCTGATGGAGGTCGACGCCGCCAGTCGCACAAAGGTGGATGACACGCGCGAGCTTCTTGAAAATGTGAGCTACGCACCAAGTCAAGGGCGCTACAAAGTGTATCTGATTGACGAAGTGCACATGCTGACGACGCATTCCTTTAATGCGTTATTAAAAACGCTTGAAGAGCCTCCCGAGCACGTTGNGTTTTTGTTGGCAACGACAGACCCTCAGAAATTGTTGCCAACNGTGCTGTCNCGTTGTCTACAGTTCCACCTTCGGGATTTGAGCCCNNATCTGGTTCAATCNCATCTTGAACACGTGTTAACCGAAGAACAGATTACGTATGAGAACGATGCGCTCTGGCATCTTGCAAAAGCGGGTCGTGGCTCNGTTCGAGACGCAATGACGTTGCTTGATCAAGCGATCGCACANGGACAGGGTTCGGTCACCTCGGCGAACGTTATAGAGATGCTTGGAACGCAAGGAATTTCAGAAATTCCNCTNCTANTTGCNNATATTGCGAAAGGAGATGCAATCGAGGCACTTAAGCGCATTGAGCAACTCTCTCGTGAAACACCAGATTGGATGGCATTGGTCAGCGGTATCCAATCGATGNTTCATNAGGTGGCGGTTACNCANATTAATCATGATGCCATCAATCATCTTTCACCGAGTGAGCAGAAAGCNGTGAGNGANTTGGCCACTCAAATGTCTCCAGAATTTCTTCAGTTGGCATATCAGTTTGCATTGACAGGATATCGCGATTTACCGATGNCNTCTGACGCTCGCTCTGNCTTTGAAATGCTGATNNTACGAATGATCGCATTCCGGCCCGCAAGAGTAGGCGAATATCTTTCTGAAACCGAGGCTAATTGCTCGACACCTGATTCTGAGTCAAAGCCTGAGCCTGAGCCTGAGGNTAATCTTTCCGCTGTGACCGATGGCTTGGATACAGCGTCGATACCGCCACCTGATACTTCGCATGATCTGTCGGAAAGAGGGCATCACGAGACAACTGATCCTGTTGTTGAAGAGGCTGTGATTGATCTTGGTTCGGAATCGGGCCATCAGACGCAGGATGAAACGAGTGAGCACGCGATCACGGTTGATGCACGTGTGCTTGCCGATGCGACACGGACCAGCGAAGAGCAGTCTGAAGACACCGCAAATGAAGTAACAGACCAGCCCTTGGGGCTTTCGTTATCTCCGGATGCTTGGGTTTATGAGAGCCGCCTACTTGGTTTGAATGGGATGACAGCGTCGTTGCTTGCGCAAACCGTATTGCTCTCCGCGTCAGCAAATGAAATTATTTTGGCCACGAACCTGCATACTCACAGTTTAATTAATGACATGCATCAACGACGCATTGCTGAGGCGTTTGCGTCACAAGTGGGACAATCTGTGGTGTTGGTGGTTGAAGTCCGAGACGATTTAGCAGAGACGCCAGAACAGTATAGGTTGCGTCTGAGTCAAGAGCGGTTGGCACTCGCAAAAAAACAATTTACTGAAGATCCATTTGTGAGCGCATTGACCGAGCATTTTGATGCAACAGTGCGCATTGAGTCTATTGAGCCAAGAGATGGAGGCACTCATGTTTGACGGACCGCTTCAGGAGATGATGAAGCAAGCTCAGAAAGTTGCTGAGCAGATGAAAGAAGCACAAGCCGCGATGTCTGACAAAGAGGTCACGGGAGAATCTGGCGCAGGGTTAGTGACGGTGACTTTGAATGGTCAAGGAGATTGTAAGTCTGTCGTGATCAATCCAAATGTCCTGAGTGATGAGCCGCAGATTGTCGGGGAGCTTATTGCATCTGCAATTAATGATGCAAACCAAAAGCTTGAGACCATGAAGCAGGAGTCGATGGGATCTTTCACTCAAGGTCTGAATCTGCCTCCTGGATTCAAATTCCCATTTTCATGAGTGTCTCCCCGCTATTAACGCGTCTTGAAAAAGCGCTCCGCTGTTTACCGGGGGTTGGACCACGGTCAGCGTCGCGTATGGCACTTCATTTACTCGAGCGAGATCGAGAGCGAGGTTTACATCTCGCCAAAATACTGAGTCAGGCACTGGAACACATCGAACACTGTGAAATCTGCAGTAACTTGACAGAGACCCAACCTTGTCCGATCTGCCAAGATGTGTCTCGTGATCAATCATTGTTATGTGTCGTTTCTTCCCCAGGAGATATCTTGACCATTGAACAATCAGGGTTATTTAAGGGGCGTTATCACTGCCTTTCCGGACTTTTGAGCCCTCTTGAGGGGCTTGGACCGAAAGAAATTGGTCTGTCCGAATTGGTTCAACGGATTCACAATGAGAAGCCGGCTGAATGCCTGGTTGCTCTCGCATCCACAGTTGAAGGTGAGGCTACTACACATCAAATCGTGGCCAGCATTAGTGGACCAACACGAGTGACACGTCTCGCGCAAGGGGTGCCGGTTGGTGGTGAGCTCGATCATATTGATGTTTCTACGTTATCGCAGGCGCTGACATCNCGGACNGAGATCAAATTTTGAGTGTTTCGGACTGGATCGACCNACAATCACAGTTGGATACGCTAATCACCGCAGTTGAGAATGCCGCCACAATCGGTCTGGATACNGAATTTGTGCGTATATCGACCTTTCATCCGANGCCTGGCTTGATTCAGATCGCAGTGGATCGTGACGCTTTCTTGATCGATCCTCAGGCCGATNTNGACCTGAAAGCTCTGGGTCATGCGTTGACTGGAACCACCGTCTCCATTTTGCATGCGGCGCAAGAAGACTATGAAGTGTTATTTCGATTGACTGGCTCAATTCCATCATCTGTATTTGATACACAGGTTGCCTATGCACTGCTCAATGACAAAATTTCACTCAGTCTATCGGGGTTGGTTGCGGAAGTTTTGGGGAAAGAATTATCGAAGGAAGAGACACGNTCTGATTGGACGAAACGTCCATTATCAGAAGCACAGTGTCAATATGCCNAAGAAGATGTCTTAGTCTTGGAACCAATTTATGAGATTTTGTGTCAGCAACTCGAACAGGCTGGGCGACTTGACTGGATGCACGAAGAAATGCGCTCGATTCGGGAGCGAAATGCNACCACTCTAGTTGACGGTGATCTGGAAACGCAGGTGCATAAATTTGGTAATGCCTGGCGCTTGAGCCCAGAGGGGATGTCGAGATTAGTCCACTTGGTGCAATGGCGTGAAGACGCGGCACGTCGCGTCGATAAACCCCGAAAACATGTTCTGGGTGATCAATCGTTATTTTCGCTCGCAGCCGCCGGACGTGTCGGACGGCATCACCAATTAGTCAGCCAACATGGTTTGACNGATAAACAAGCCGATCGGTTTGGCAGCCAGTTGCAACGCGTATTGGATGATGCACTCGAAGCAGGGACGATCGCGCCACCACCGCCACCATTATCGAAGCGGCTGAAAGATGCGCTAAAAGAACGACAAACCAAAGTCGAAGCGGTAGCTAAAAGTTTGGGAATTGCCCCAGAAATGCTTGTGAAAAAGCGTCAATTGGTCGCTTCTCTCGATGGAAGGCAATGGATACCATCGGGTTGGCGAAAACCGCTCTTGGAGGATGTATTTTGCGGATAGTTGAGATTTTTAAAGGCAATAAAAAAGAAGAAATGTATCTTTACGTCGATCAAAAAGAGGGGCTGCGGCAGGTCCCGGAAGATTTGCTTTCGACGTTTGGACAGACGGAATCGGTCATGGTCTTACCCCTGACGCAGGATAAAAAACTCGCCCGAGTTGAAGCGGCGGATGTCTTGGAAGCAATTGAGGAGCAGGGCTATTTTTTGCAGATGCCTCCACCACCAGAGGCTTTAGCTGAGGCTCAAATTGCTGCGATGGTAAAGGCAGAGAAACAATTGGCCGAGGCTCAAAACCAAGAGCCAAAGGAGTAACTCCAGTTCCAACAGCCCGACAACAAGCAGTGAGACCACGGCAGTTCCCACGATCATCATCGCATTTGCGATGTTATTCACAGCAATACGGTTAGCGACGACCGCAGTGTCATCTTGCAGTAATGTATAGAGCGGTAATGCAAGGAATCCACCGCCTGCACTTGTGAGCACGAGTCCAATTGTGACAGTTTGAAAATCACTGACCTGCAAAATGAGTGTGCCGAAAACCATGGTACTGGCTCCAGCGATCACTCTCGTGGTGAGATGGCGCTCTTTAAGCAATACACCGAGGCATGCCCCGAGCGTCACCCCGAGAACGAAGTAACTAAGTAACGTGCCAACTGATTGTGGTGATAGCTGCCAGGTGTCGACCGCTAGCATAGGTAGGTGTGTGAGCCACACCGATCCGACACCCCAAAATCCACTAATGCACCAGATCGCAGACATAGACTGTCGATCTTGACGCTGTTGATGCACCAAATATTGAATGGATCGCTGATTGTGATCGGCTCTCCCATCCAAGTGGGGAAGGAAAAAAACGCCCATTAATCCGATACAAGCCATCAGTAAGATCAGAGTGATTAGGTGGATTGTTGAGTTGAGGATCCAATCCGAGGCGATCAAAGTACCAATCAGAATGGCGACAAAAGTTGCTGATTCCATCCAAGCGTTTTTATTGAGCAGGTCTGCTTGCTCAGTCAATTGAGGAATCAATGCATATTTGAGTGGTCCGATTAGAGCCGACTGAACTCCAAATCCAGCGATACACAGGAGTAATAGCCACCCAAGTTCGAAATAAATGGCGATTGCTGAAATCAATGCGAGGATAAGCTCGATGATCTTTAAAATCATCAGCCAACGCTTGGGTGCTTGGACATTGGCTTGGTGCGCTGCAAATCCGGCAAGCATAATGAAAGGTAAGATAAAGCACAGCGCCGCAACATTTGCGAGCACCACAGGATTGAGTGTGAAGACGTCCCAAGATAAGGCCGTGATCGCGACGATAAAGGCGGTTTTGACGAGATTGTCGTTGGTTGCTCCGGAAAACATCGTCACCAGAAGCCCTACGAATCCTTGATTGTTGTTCAGTTGAGTACCTCGCAAGCATGTTCGAGTGCATGATGGTCAAGTATACGAACGGTCTTGCCTTTAAACATCAAAATCTGTCTTTTAGTCAGAGAGCTGATTAAACGCCTAAGTGTCTCAAGTTCCAGTGCAAGAGAATCAGCGATATCGGTCCGTGGCACGGGTAGCTCAAATTCAGTACCGGATAGATTTCGCTTTTTGTGATGGGTGCTGATGTCTAGAATCAGTAATCCAAAGCGCGCAAGTGCTGGCAGATTGGTTCGTGTAATCTGACGCTGCGCTTGAGCAGCTTGGTGAGCGATCGCTTGTAGCAGGCCTTGTGCAAGCACAGGTTGTCTGAGTTGCGCTTCTCGCCGGCGATCGAAAGGCAGTCGATAGACAGTGGATCGACTCAAGGCTTGAGCTGTAAATGCATAATGGTCTCCCGTCAGGCCGCAAGCGCCAACAAGATCCCCTGGCATTCGAAAGCCTGAAATATGAGCGTCATGCCCACACAGTGGCGTCATGATTTTGAACCCACCACTTTTGACGACATACAAATTACTAGCTGTATCGTCATGACCATACAGTGTTTGGCCTTTTGGAAACGTGATGTCGTCAGCAACTAGTGAGCTTAGGGTTGACTTCAAGAAACCGACAATTCCGGGCAGACATAAGGTATGGAGAGCACACTGTCGACACCGACCAGTGGTTGCCGAATCCATTCGCATCAAGGGCTGTTCTGATCCCATCAGTCTTCCAGATTGTCGGTTGGTTTTATTTTGACGGAATTTGATCTGTGGTCAACAGCACGATTTTGTTGCAATGCAAAATAAAGAGGGTATAGTACTCTGATGGTGCACTGCACTAATACACTCAGTGGGAGGAACCATGTACCAGATTGATACTTCTTTGACCATGTACGCATTAAAGCGGGCAGAAGCCGTGATCTCTCAATCCAACGCGATATTCGATCAAATGATTGATGATTCACTAGCGCTGAACCGAGCAATGATGAATTTTGATTTTATTGAGATGACCTCAGCAGAGGTTATGGAGTTGATGTTTCCTTTCGTTGCAGCAGGCAGCGCGAAAAAAAAATCAGCTCAGCCGAAGCGTGCTTCGGAGACCAAGGCGATTGCACAGACGCCGATATCANATGACGACTTGNAGTTGATTGCAGGCGTTGGNCNAGGTCTTGANNAGAAGNTACNTGACGCTGGAATNACGTCGTATNCGCANATCGCCGCNCTGACGCCTGCCGAGATTGCAGAGCTTGAAGCAAATGTCGTTANGTTCACCGGCCGCATNACGCGCGATGACTGGATTGGTCAAGCGCAACAACTGATGAATAGTTAGCGGATNTTTNAAGCCATAGAATTCGAATTTGCCGGGCCTAAGCCCGGCTTTTTTTACCGCAACGGCTTCGATCCGAGAACACAAAATGACCGTTCGGGTAAAGCCTTCTTCAATACAAAGAANCCGACCACAGCCGATAAAATTGATCCAGNCAAAATACCAAGGCGATCGAGTCCCGCCAGCGGATTACCCATGCCGCCGAATGCCAGCGAACCAATGAANAATGACATNGTGAAACCAATACCGCACAACAGTGATACCCCAAACAATTGACCCCAGTTCACATGGCGTGGCATCTGTGCAANGCCAAATTTAAGGATCAGGAAGCAGCAGAGCANCACCCCAAGNGGCTTACCGAAAAACAATCCTGCAGCGATACCNATTGGGACTTGGTGNCCCAAAATTGCCAAGCCTTGCTCCCCGATGGCAACTCCAGCGTTGGCGAATGCAAATAACGGTAGTACGATGTAACTCGAAAATCCGTGAAGCTCATGTTCGAGCTTGACAACAGGTGAGGATTCTTGTTTGGGAATCGTGTACGGAATACAAAAGCCAAGCGCGACACCGGCGAGAGTTGCGTGGACGCCAGATTTCAGAACAGCCACCCACATAATAAATCCAACAAACAAATAGGCTGACTTGTTACCTACATTCGAGTAATTCATCAGAATCAATACACCGAGTGCAGCGAATGCAACCCCCAACGAGCCAATGCTCAGTTGTTCGGTGTAGAACAGAGCAATAATCACGATCGCACCCAAATCATCTGCGACAGCAAGCGTTAACAGGAATACTTTCAGTGGAACAGGCACCCTTGGTCCGAGAAGTGCNAGAACCCCGATTGCGAATGCAATATCGGTTGCAGCAGGAATTGCCCAACCATTGGCGGCNCCCTCGANACCCTGCGTTACAATAAGATAAATAATTGCAGGAGCGGCCATTCCTCCGACNGCTGCCCCCAAAGGCAGCANTGCTTGGCGGATGTCAGACAGATGCCCGACCATTAGTTCGCGCTTGATCTCGAGGCCAATCAAGAAAAAGAAAATGGCCATCAAGCCATCGTTGACCCAGAGCAGAAATGGCTTATCAATCACAATGGGACCAACACCGAACACGACTTTCGTACTGAAGACGTTTTCATAATGCGATGCCAACGGTGAATTCATGATCGTCATCGCTAAAACTGCCATAATNACNAGCAAAATTCCCGGACCGACTTCTGAGTGGAGTACAGCTTTGATCTGCTTCAGAGGTCCTAAACTTTGATTTGGAGAGTTCATGTGCGTCAATGTCCCCTTTAAACGCAAGCTTTTAGTTGTAGGTGCACAAAATTTATGCGCGTCTTAGGTGTCAATAATGCGAAGGCCGAGGCTCAATGGCAAGAGTTGCCTTCGCCGAAAGTCGAAAAAGGTCAAATTCGGATACAGGTCGAAGCGGCTGGATTGAATCGCGCTGATCTCCTGCANATCAAAGGGCTTTATCCTGGTAAAGTCGAAATACCCATCCTTGGATTGGAATGTTCTGGGATTATCGATCAGATCGGTGAAGGGGTTGATGAGGCGTGGTTAGGCCGCAAAGTTTGTGCGCTGCTTCCAGGCGGTGGTATCGCGGAATACGTCGTCTGCTCGCCATCGGTCGTTGTGTCTGTTCCCAATGGCCTTGAACTTTCGTTGGCAGCTGGCCTCTGCGAGACCTGGTGCACCGCGCTACTCAATCTGTGGGATCAGGCAGCAATGGTCCCAAAAGATAAAGTCCTGATTCATGCTGGTGCATCAGGTGTCGGAATTGCTGCCATTCAACTTACGNGACTTTTGGGTGCGATTCCCTACATTACCTGTGGATCANAGACAAAATTGGACTATTGTCTTGAGAGAGGTGCTGAAGCCGGCGTGTTGAGAACACAAGACTGGGCGGCCTATTTTAGAGGACTTGGCNTACAGTTCGATGTGATCTTGGATCCAGTAGGAGCGGGCTATCTCAATAAAGACNTAAGCGTTGCTGCGAATGGTGCTCGTATTGCGATTTTTGGTCTACTTGGGGGCGTATCAACNGACTGTAACNTNGTTGATTTTCTCTCCAAGAATGTGACGGTATTCGGACGCACACTGCGTACTCAACATGATCGAGTCAAGAGACGACTGTTGGCCGAGCTCGAAACCATCGTATGGCCAGCCGTTGAGCGTGGCAAAGTTCACCATGCCGTAGAGCAGATCGTGATGCCAGATGAAATCATTGAGGCATATCAAAACATGCTGCATGGCGATCAGTTGGGAAAAACAATTGTCCTGATGAAATGAGAGGAATATGAGTCAATACGATTTAGTTGTGATTGGCGCCGGTAGCGGTGGCGTACGCGCAGCACGAATGTCAGCAGGTTTTGGCGCAAAAGTCGCGATCGTCGAAGATCGAT
>PAFS01000028.1 GCA_002705325.1 Gammaproteobacteria bacterium
ACGACTCAAACGTCCTGTAGCTCAGCGCGTAGGGTTTAATGAGTGGGAGGTTAAGGTGTCGGAGTTCGATTCCTCGAATGACGCTCATAATGCGGTCCAGGGATATGTCCTTCGGTGGCTCTCTTCGAAGGCTGTAATTTCGTCGTTAAATTGCAGTGACAGATCAATCTCATTGAGGCCATTCATGAGGCAGTGCTTTTGGAATGGATCTAGACTGAATTTAATAACCTGGCCAGCAGGTAGTGTTATACGTTCCTGATCGATGTCGACCGAGACTCTCGGCTCTTGAGCGAGGTCCAATGCCTCGTGAATCGATTGGATCTTCTCTTGATTCAATCGGGCGGTAAGGACACCATTTTTGAGGCAGTTTGCCGCAAATATCTCGCCGAAGCTTGGCGCGAAGACGGCTCGAAACCCGGAATCATAAAGTGCGTACACCGCGCCCTCTCTTGAGCTACCTGAGCCAAAATTTGCGCCGGCGAATAGGATTTGAGCTGTCTCAAATTTGGGATCATTGAGTGAGAAGTTTGGATTGATGTTTCCCGTGTCGATGCGTCGGATGTCGTGGAATAGATACTGCGCGTAACCTACGGCCCGCGGTTTTTTGATGAATCGCGCAGGAAATAATTGATCGGTGTTGACGTTCGCGAGACGGAGCGGTGCGCCGATCGCGTTAATCTGAATCAGAGGTTCCATGAGTGTGCGTCCTCATAAGAGCTGATGTTCTCGAATCGGCCCGTGATCGAGGCCGCGGCCGCCATGGCCGGACTGACGAGGTGGGTGCGACCACCTTGTCCCTGTCTACCCTCGAAATTTCGATTCGAGGTCGATGCTGCGCGCTCACCGCTCGCAAGCATGTCGCCATTGATGCCAACACACATCGAGCATCCCGGGGCGAGCCACTCGGCGCCGGCCAGTTGAAAAATCTCGTGCAGGCCCTCTGACTCAGCGGCCCGTTTTACCTGCTCTGAGCCCGGGACAATCATTGTCGGTATTCGGCACGTCTGTCCTTTCATGACCTGCGCGGCGATCCTCAGATCCTCAATCCGACTATTCGTACAAGACCCAATAAATACACGGTCAAGCGGGATTGACTGGATCATCTGGTTTGCGTGCAGGCCCATGTACTCGAGGGCCCTTGTCATCCGACTCTTTCGTTCCAGGTCTTGCTCCACATCCGGATCGGGGACGCTCCCTGTGACGTCGGTAACCATCTCCGGATTTGTGCCCCAGGTGACCTGTGGGGCAATCTCCGAAGCCTCGATCTGTACCTCGCGATCAAAGACCGATCCCAGATCTGTCTGGAGAGTCTCCCAGTATGCGAGAGCCTGGTCCCACTGCGTTCCAGTAGGTGCCATAGGCTTGCCTCGCATGTAGTCGAATACCTTTTGGTCAGGAGCAATGAGACCCGCCCTCGCGCCCGCCTCGATGGACATGTTGCAGACGGTCATCCTGGCCTCGACAGACAACTCGTCGATTGTGTCGCCGCTGTATTCGACGGCGTAGCCGACAGCCCCACCGCTACCGATCGTTCTGATCAAAAATAGAATCAGATCCTTACTCGAGACCCCTGCCTTCCTCTCACCGGAGATAGTGACACGGAGCGTTTTTGGCTTCGACCTCCAGAGTGTCTGAGTGGCCAAGACGTGGGCTACTTCGGAAGAACCGATACCAAATGCATAGGCGCCAAGTGCTCCGTGCGTCGATGTGTGGGAATCCGCTCCCGCAATCACCAGACCAGGCTGAGTAATACCAAACTCTGGCCCAACGACGTGCAATATTCCCTGGTAGTCATGGCCCAGACCAAACAGTTCAATGCCATACGTTTCGGTATCTGATGTGATCAGCTCGACCATGTTTCGTATCTCGGGGTCCCGGATACCATCGATTCCTAGCTCTCTGTTTCGTGTCGGAACGTAGTGATCTGAGAACCCAAACGCCTGGTTCGGATTACGAACAGTCCTGCCCTCACGTCGGATCTTGTCGAACGCGTGGAATGAGTTTTCCTGCAGGAGGACACGGTCCACGTAGAGGAGAGACTCGTCCCCTCTGTTAGTAACGACATGTGTGGTCCAAATCTTGTCAAAAAGAGTGGAGGGCATACATCTCTCTCATATTTTATTGATATTATGTTGACAATACCGCGGTAAATATCGCACTGTTCGAGCGCTGAATCAACGTCTTGACCAAAAAATGCCTCTTTGTGCTTACCGGAACAAACAAAAATTGTAGACAATCATGGGCGAAATAGATTTTTTATTCGTTTTCTTGGTGGCCGCTGCGGCGTTCAGCTCTGCTGTTTTCCATTCATTCTCTGGGTTCGCGGGAGGCCTCGTGCTCGCGGTCATGCTGGCGCCACTTCTCGGGGTTAAAGAAACAGTCCCGGTGGTCGCTACTGCCCTTATTATTAGCAACGTTGCGAGGATATGGGCGTTTCGGAAATCGGTCGCGATCAAGGAATACCTGGCGGTGTTTCTGACTGGTTTGCCGTTTATTGTACTCAGTGCCTATATCTATGTGTCTCTGCCGGTCGGTGTCGTCGCGTTGGTCTTGGGTTTGTTTTTGTTGGTATCTATACCTTTGAACAGAACCCTCAAGAAGAAAGAGGTGAAAGTCGGGCTCAGAGGTCTGGCTCTTGCCGGGATCCCTTATGGAATTGTTTCCGGCAGCACGTTTGGAGCGGCCGTGATGTTGGCGCCTTTCCTCATCGGCGCCGGTCTGGCTGGCGAGACGATGATCGGGACAGTAGCTATGCTAGGGTTTAGCTTGAACGTTACCAAAACAATCGTGTTCGGAATGTCACCTCTTTTGACAAACGATCTGATGGTTACCGGTATATTGGTGGGTCTTTGCACAATGCCGGGAGCGTACGTGGGACGTTGGTTGGTGCGAAATACTTCTGTCCGAGTTCATTCGCAATTTATGGAGGTCTTCATCGCGTGTGGCGGCCTTTTGTTCCTCTATGAGGCTTATCAAAACTGGGTTTAATCCATGTCAGGACATCCGATACCGCCCCAAGAATATACCCAGATCCTCGATCGCGCGTCAGTTGCCAAAGTCGACGTGGATGGCTTAGTTGTACAGCTGTACCGTTGGGGGGATGGGCCGATATGTTTCGTTTTGTTGCACGGCGGTTACGGCTCTTGGGCGCATTGGATTAAGGTCATACCCCAACTTGAACACCACGCAACCGTGATTGCCCCCGATATGCCAGGTTTTGGGTGTTCTGATACTCCGGTTGAACCTCATACAGCTGAATCAGTTGCCGGCCCGCTCGCTGCAGCCTTGGGTGGGTTGGTCGGTCAACAAAAAATAATATTGGCTGGATTTTCTTTTGGTGGCGCTATTGCAGGGCACGTTGCGTCCCTCATGGCATCGCAAATTGAGCATTTGGTTTTGCTAGGTCCGGGAGGAACTGGCGCGCCGCGCGGTGAGATGTCGGATTTAATTAGGCGCACAAAGGAAATGAGTCGAGAAGAGATCCGTGAGGCTCATCGTAGAAATCTCGAGATTTTGATGGTTCAAGACGCTTCCTGTATCGATGACCTTGCGCTTTACATCCAAGAAACGAACACCGGTATGCACCGGCTGAAAAGTCGACCGATCTCTGCGACAGATACCCTTGCACGCGTATTGGTTGGTGCACCTTATCCTGTCTCTGTATTGTTCGGGGAGTTCGATGCATCCGTCGGTAAATATCGCCCGGAGCGCGAAGTCATCTTGAGGAGGTCAGTTCCACATGTTGAGATCGAAGTGATCCCGAATGTCGGTCATTGGTTGATGTGGGAATCTGACGAGTTAGTCGTTGACCGGCTGTTAGCTTTGCTTCCGAAATAAACCCTGGCTTTCGCACATATCTCTGAAGTCTGAGCGTTCACCCACCGCCGTCTGTCGCGCTACGTTATCTGACCATGTAGTTTGTTGAGGCTCTCCAAATTTATCCGGGTATCGTGCTTTTGGTGGTCCGGCTATTCGGTTATACGTCTCATCATATCTATCAATTTCATTGAAATCGATCGGGTGGTAGGTGTCACGATGCACGACGACCGATTGCGGTAGTCGCGGGGATATTGATTGAGTCTCGTTTTGCGGATACCCAAATGCACATGCACAGATTGGGAAAGCGCCTCTCGGTAAATTCAGAAGCTTTGTAATAGCTTCACTCGATTCTCTAACTTTTGATACTGGGCAGGTGCCGATACCAAGGCCTTCGGCGGCGGCAATCATAAAAGCGAGTGCGAGCGATGCATCCACTGTTGCATTGAGAAAAGCGTCTGTTTGCTCCCAGCGAAAGGTATGGTTTTTAGTGCGGTTTATTTCTTGCGTTCGATGCGTATCTCCGATGACGAAGATGAGCATTGGAGCCGCTAGGGCCCAGCGGATCGAAGGAAACATTTGAATGAGTTGTTCCCTTATTGATGAACAGTTGACGTCGATAAAACTGTACTGTTGCAAGTTAGATTTGCTGGGTGCAGATTGAGGAGCGGCGAATAATAGCTGTTTGACGTGATCGTTAACCGGTTGATCTAAGAATGCTCTGCATGACTGATGTGATAACAGCGTATCAATGGTCTCTCGGCTTTCGACTTCTGGAATTGCTTAAGGAGATCCGTATCGCAAATGTTCAGTTGGCTGTTTAGTCATAGGTGGACCTTTTGATAGAACGTAGTCAGATGTGACTTTGGATGGTCAAGCGGTTTATTGATCGGTTTCCACGGAATACCCCCATAATCTCTCAGGGTAGGAAGGAGGCTGTGTTCCCAGTCGAGGTATCCTTTTGCATGTTCAAGGTTTCCTTGATGTCTGTCTGGGAAAAATAGCGCTTGATCGGAAGGGTGGGCTTCGAATGTGATAGCGCATGAATCGATATATTCTTTGGGTATCACATCCCAAGTGATGCAATTTGATTCCGATAGATTGAGCGTGTTGACAAGGTTCTGTGTGTGGGTGATTTGGGAGTGATCGCAGACAATCAGATGCCGATCCGATGTGCGTAGTGTGTTGAATTGTGATCTTGGTATCCACTTCGAACCCTTAAGCCGGCTGGCTTTGAATCCTTTGCTTGAACGGATGTCGATAATACGATCAGCAAGCAGCAACTCATCGTTCCATTCCAGGGATGTGATAGGTGTACAGCGAGGCGCGCCCGACTCTCGCACAAACTCTTCGCGCAACCACGCATTCCAGCCTAGGCGTCGGAGCCACAATGCGGATACAGCACAATCCAGTTGATTGGGCCCTTGAACGATTAGAGGCATGTTGTGGGTACCCAAATACTGATCTGTGCTTTGGATGAGAGTTGTTGGAGAGATCGCTTGATCGGTCGTTTGGTCTTCGCTGACAGTGATGATACGTAGTTGGGTCTCTGAATGTGTCCTGTTGCTCTCGGTATCTTTCGTTGCGATTGGCAAATTAAATTTATTGATGAGGTGATTGGCGTGCTGCTTCATCGTTTCCTCGGAGAAGAACCCTTCTGCCGATCGATGATTGTTGAACGAACGGACTCCTCCGGCAAGCTCCCATCCCTGGGTGCCACCGGTGATGCAGTAGATCGATGCATTAAAATCTTGGTCGGCTAGGGTCTGTGCCGCGATGATTCCTCGCGTCCGGCCCGCGCAATGAAGGTAAATTGAGCTGTGGGAAATCGTGAGAGCCCCAAGCTTGCCAGTCGGGCAATGGATTGAGCTTGGTAAGCTGAACTTCTGGAACTCTGTAAAAGGTCTGACATCAAATTGATAATGGGGTGGGGAATTTATCGCATCTTCAGGCTTGATATTTTGAATGTTGCCGGTCGTTTCTACCCACTCACCGAATGCTTTTGATGGCGTATATTCGCCACCCCAGACCGGGAGGCGATGGTTTTTCCATGCATCGAATCCTCCGTCGATGACTTGGGGCGTCAAACGGGTAGCGTCAGCGATGACCGCGGCGGCCCAATCTGTCATGGTTGGGTTGTCCCCGACAACTAGGGCAATTCCAGGCTCATCACCGAAGAGCTGCTTGATTTGCAATTCTATTGAGTCAATTGGCGCGTTGACCGCGAATATCGGGTGTTCGTCCACATAGGATTTACGATCGCGGACGTCAATGAATGCGATGCGATGCGTCGTTTGCAGGAGTAGTAGGGCTTCATCAATTTGGACGAGTCTAGTTGTATTGTGCGGCGCATTATTCATTGTTACGATAATACTCAAATCATCACTATCATCAGTTTTTTGTTGAAGGCCATTCAACGTCTACATTGTCAGCGGTTCGCACAAGCTTAACCTCAGTAAACTCTTTCGCAACTATCATCGAGCCAGCTTTCGGCTTTGTTTAAGGGTTCTGTAGTTCCTTGCGCCTGGCAATCGAGGTGTCTAGCGAAATCGATCATTCTAACCGCCTAACGGCCCGTGGTTACGTACTCATTGACGTCAAAAAATCTTAATTTAGAACTTCCACCTTCCATTACTCTTACTCAGATGACAGGTTGTTAACAATCTGTCATCTTCCACTCCTGCAAATTTTAATTCAGGCACGGCCTACTTTCCGAAAACGGTGAAAAAATGCGCATAACAGCAATCTATGATTCTGTTGAATCAATCGCCTCAGATATCCAGAACGCCTACATCAATTTTTCAAAGATGACATGCTCGGTTGTTGCGGTCGTCACTGATCAAATAATTGATGGTAAACCGATTGTTGGATATGGGTTTAACTCAAACGGACGATATAACGCCTCTGGGATTTTGAAAGATCGTTTGATCCCTCGCCTGCTTGAGGCTGACCCAGATCACCTAGTTGGTGAAGATGGATATCTGGATCCTCATAGAGCCTGGGATGTCATGATGACAAATGAAAAGCCTGGTGGACATGGCGAGCGGTCAGTTGCCGTTGGTGTTCTCGATATGGCGCTTTGGGATGCGCGCGCCAAGATGCAGGGAGTCCCGCTATATCAATTACTCGCTGACCGTGCGGGAAGGAAACCTGATTCAGAGGTCTGGGTTTATGCAGCAGGTGGCTATTACTACCCCGGTAAAGATATTTCTGGACTGCAAGATGAGTTCCGTCAGTATCTCGATCTAGGTTATACGGTTTGCAAAATGAAAATCGGAGCGGCTGACCTTTCCCATGATTGTGATCGGATCGAGGCAGCTTTGAAGATTGTGGGTGAAGAGAATCTTTGCGTTGACGCAAATGGTCGGTTTGACCGTGCGACCATGCTCGCTTATGCAGAAGCACTGGAGCAATACCGGTTGTTTTGGTATGAAGAGGCGGGTGATCCATTGGATTTCGAAATTCAGGCGGCGTTGAGTGAAGCCTATGACTTACCAACCGCGACAGGAGAAAACTTATTCTCTCACCAGGATGCGCGCAACTTGATCCGCTACGGCGGCATGCGTCCAGACATTGATTATCTGCAATTCGACTGTGCCTTATCCTATGGGTTGGTTGAGTATTACCGAACGCTTGATGTACTTGCTGCGTATGGCTGGTCACCAAGACGGGTTGTGCCGCATGGCGGGCATCAAATGTCTCTGCATATTGCGGCCGGGTTAGGACTGGGTGGAAACGAGTCGTATCCTGGTGTCTTCCAGCCGTTCGGGGGATTCTCCGATGAATTAGAAGTTGAGCAGAGCTTTGTGAACCTACCGAGCGGGCCCGGCCTCGGCCTAGAGAAAAAGGCAAACTTCCGGGCGATGCTGATGAAAGCGTTTGGGGACCAGATTACGATCTAGTGACAAGAAAGTTGAGTAGCAAGATCCGTAAGAGACTCGGCGCACATGTCCGAGTAACCGTTGGCCTCAAGATCAATCCTCTGGTCCGGTCCATGCTCGGTCGGCCGCCTTATAAACGCGGTCTGAAAGCCCACCTCTTGAGCCGCGTTGAGATCGTAGTTATGGGCCGCAACCATCATGCATTCTTCAGGTCTTAATCCAAGAGCTTCACTAGCTCTTGTATAGGCTTCGGGTGCTGGCTTGTAGGTCCGAACGACCTCTGAACCCAAGATCACATCCCAGGCGAACTGATTATGTCTCGCGAGGTTCACTGCCAGCGCAATGTGGGCATTCGACTGCGATGCACAGATAAATCGCCGCTGCAGCGCGCGGATGCCAGAAACGCTATCTGGCCAACACGGCAAGCGATGCCAAGCTTCGATCAACCATTTTTTTCTTCGGGTGTCCCGAGCTCCAAGTGAAACATTTCTGCAACTGACTCGAGGTTCTCGGTGTGGAGTGTATCCAAGTCAACGTAACCTCGGCGACCACTTCGGATTGGCTCCATCGATGACTGATATTGTGCACGCCATGCATCGGCAATTACTTCAGATGCGTGGTTACACGGATGGTTTTGAAAGTGGGTGGTTATGTCCCGAGTAATTCCGAGTCGCCAGTTGACGACCGTGCCGAAAACATCAAATAGCAATGCCTTTGGTTTCATGGATCTTGTTCCATGTGAGCGAGGAGATCGTTGAAACGCTCACCTTGAATCATGACGTGTTGCCTCGATACCCGATCGGCTTGATCCGCATCACCCGATCGAATCGCTTCGATAATTTCAGAGTGCTCATCTAATGACTGTAACATGCGCCCCCTGACGCGTAATTGCAGACGCCTAAATGATTGCAGCCTCCGCCGCAGTGAACGGGTTTCTTCCGCAAGAAATCCGTTACCACACGCGCTATATATACACTCGTGAAACTCCACATTCTTTCGATAGTACAGATCACTGTCGTTGGCCTTGATTGCGTCCCCGCATTCTCTATTTGATTGTTCCAATTCAATGAGTTGCCGGTCGCTAATACGACGCGCAGCCAGTCGTGCGCACATCCCTTCAAGCTCACTCATGACTTCAAACATTTCGATCATCTCCCGCAATGATGGAGCTTTCACAAAACAGCCTCGTTTCGGGACCTGAGTTGCGAGCCCCGAGCCAACTAACTGCAGAAGTGCTTCACGAACGGGAGTCCGTGATACCTGAAATCGTTCAGCCAATGACGTTTCGTCTAGTTTTTCACCATCTTTCAGTTGGCCGGTTGCAATTTGTTCTTCGACCCCTTGAAAGACTCGTGTTGCGGCTCGACTACTCACTTTAGAAAACTCGTTGCATGTTATTTTTGTATACGATATTTTCCACGCAGCATACGAGAATATGCAAGCCATAATAACGCATAACAATCGGCAGGAGCCTGAAATGAAAGTAAAAGCCCTTGTAGCCGCTGCAATTAGTGCAGCCTTTGTGAGTTCCGTCGCAAGCGCGACCGAGCTGCGTCTCTCACATCAGTGGTCAACCAAAGATGTTCGTCACAAAGTGGCAGAAATCGTGGCCAACCATGTGAAAGATGCGAACGTCGATCTAGACATTAAGATTTTTCCATCGAAGTCGCTTTTCAAGCCAAAGGAACAATACAAGCCATTGTCCCGCGGGCAGTTGGATATGACAGTACTGCCACTGTCATACGCCGGCGGTCAGCAACCGTCATATAACCTCACACTGATGCCGGGTTTGGTTAAAAATCACGACCATGCAGCACGTCTGAACTACTCGCCATTTATGGACGCTGTTCAAGAAAAGATGGCCGGAGATGACGTAATGGTGCTAGTACACGGATATCTCGCTGGTGGCTTTGTTGGCAAGGAGAAGTGCGTGTCACATCCAGATGATGTGAAAGGTATGCAAATGCGAGCGGCAGGTAAGTCGTTCAACCAGCTGCTCGCTGGTGCTGGGGCATCCATTGCATCAATGGCTTCATCAGAAATCTACAATGCGATGCAGACTGGTGTTCTCGATGGAGCAAATACATCGTCATCTTCGTTTGTTTCGTACCGCATCTACGAGCAAGTGAAGTGCTATACGCCAGCCGGAGATCAAGCACTTTGGTTCATGTACCAACCACTGCTCATGAATAAGTCAACGTTTGATGGCCTAAATGACGCTCAGAAGAAGGCACTGCGTGAGGGTGCCAAGAAAGCTGAGGAATATTATTTGACCGAAGCAAAATCGCAAGACGCCAACTCAGTTAAAGTGTTCCGCGACGCTGGTGTTCAGATCAAAGAGATGAGCAAAGATGAGTTCAAGGCGTGGCAGGATCTCGCTAAGTCGACATCTTACAAGCAGTTCGTCGCTGATTATCCAGAAGGACAGCGGTTCCTCGATCTTGCTCTTGCTGTTGAGTAACTAATCTCTACCCCTTGCCCGACCGTCAGGTCGGGCATTTCTAGGAAAATCAAAAATGCAGGCATTTATCCGTGCGGTGAACTCAACGTCGCAAGTAGTCGGGTTCCTAGCGGCTGGCATGATCGTCGTAGCCGTTGCAATTACGTGTCAGATGATCTTCATCCGGTATTTTTTGAATGGTTCAACGATATGGCAGACTGAGGCTGTCATCTACCTCATGGTTGCCGCGACGCTGTTGGGGTTGCCTTACGTGCAAAAGTTGAAAGGACACGTCAATGTTGACCTCGTCCCAATGCTGTTAACGCCTGTGGCACGTAAACTATTGCTCATTACGAGCTTCTTGGCAGCCATCGCCATCCTCACTGTCATGACATACCACGGTGCTGAGCTGGTCCACCTATCATTTTCACGCGGATGGGTTTCTGAGACCGTCTGGGGACCACCACTTTGGATTCCTTATCTATCGATGCCTTTAGGGTTTGGCCTATTCGCGCTTCAGTTACTTGCGGATCTATTAGAGACACTCTCAACACCTGCGGAAGATATTATTGTTGAGGGAGGTGGCCACTAATGGATCCATTGTTGTTGGGAGCCATTGTTGGTGCGGTTACTATCTTTATTTTGTTTTCGGGGATCTCAGTTGCTAACGGGCTACTGGTGGTCTCCGCATTATTTTTAATTATTTTTGATGGTCTCCGTGCGCTCGAACTGATCCCGGAAGTACTCTTCGGGAAACTGGATAATTTTGCACTTCTTTCGATTCCAATGTTTATTCTGATGGGTGCCGCCATTGCCTCTACGCGGGCCGGTGCCGATTTGTACGAAGCACTCGACCGTTGGCTGACTCGAATTCCAGGTGGACTAGTTGTCTCGAATCTTGGTGCTTGCGCCTTGTTTGCTGCAATGTCGGGATCGTCACCTGCGACCTGCGCCGCGATTGGAAAGATGGGCATCCCAGAAATGCGGAAGCGTAATTTCCCCGATGGTGTTGCTGCCGGATCGATTGCGGCAGGCGGAACGCTTGGGATATTAATTCCACCCTCGATCACCATGATTGTCTACGGGATTGCGACCGAGACATCGATTGGTCGGTTGTTCCTAGCCGGCGTTTTGCCGGGATTATTGCTCGTCGGTCTTTTTATGGCCTGGTCAATTTATGCGACCTGGCGTGAAGGCGGTGTTGATGCGTTGGCGGGACGTACCTTCACGTGGAAACAGAAGTTTGAGGTTCTACCAAGAGTCATTCCTTTTCTTCTCGTCATCCTTGGCGTTTTGTATGCGCTGTATGGTGGCGTCGCTACGCCGTCAGAGACTGCTGCAGTTGGGGCCTTGTTGTGTCTCGGCCTTGCAATAGTGATTTACAAAATGACAGATCTGTCCCTTGTATGGGTGATGTTGCGTGATGCGACTAAAGAGTCCGTCATGATTTTATTTATCATCGGTGCTGCGGGCGTGTTTTCTTACATGCTGTCGAGCTTGTTTATCACCCAAGCGATTGCAGAATGGATCGGAACACTCGATGTGAATCGATGGGTATTAATGTTTTATGTGAATCTATTCCTGTTGGTTGCCGGATTTTTCCTGCCTCCTGTGGCTGTGATCTTGATGGCAGCACCAATATTGATGCCCATCATTTTGGGTGCAGGATTCGACCCGTATTGGTTTGCAGTTGTCTTGACGATTAATATGGAGATTGGCCTGATCTCTCCCCCTGTTGGCTTAAATCTCTATGTCATTAACGGGATCGCGCCTGAAATCCCGCTAAAGACTATCCTCACCGGGTCTTTGCCCTACGTGGCTTGCATGGTTATCGCGATCATTGTCCTTTGCCTGTTCCCGGGTATCGCTACCTGGTTACCTGATGTACTGATGGGAAAAGCTGTGACATGAGCAGGATCTTCCGAATTGGGCAGATCGTTCCAAGCTCAAATGTCACCATGGAAACTGAAATCCCAGCTCTCTTCCGGGAGCGGGAAAAACATTACGGCGACCGATTTACCTTTCATTCAAGTCGAATGCGGATGAAGCAGGTGACCAAGGAGGAGCTTGCTGCAATGGATCGCGATAGTGATCGTTGTGCACTTGAACTATCTGATGCTGCGGTTGATGTCATGGGATACGCCTGTTTGGTTGCCATTATGTCAATGGGGCTTGGCTATCATCGCGAGAGTCAATCGAGGCTGCATCAAGTGACGATTGATAACCATCACCCTTGCCCAGTCGTGAGTTCTGCNGGGGCTCTCGTTGAGGGTCTGACGGTGCTGGGCGCAAAGAAGATTGCTTTGATTACGCCCTATCGCAAACCACTCACTGATCTGGTNTGCCAGTATTTGGAATCTGAGGGTTTTGAGGTGATCGATGCGCTAAGCCTAGAGATTCCNGATAACTTAGATGTTGCANGNCAAGATCCAAAGGCACCAATCGAATTGGTTGACCGTTTGACACTTGCTAATGTCGATACGCTCGTTGCNTCTGCGTGTGTTCAAATGCCTTCCCTTCCCGCGGTTGCAGGTCTAGAAGCTAAAACAGGAATTCCGACACTGTCGGCTTCTGTTGCAACAAGCTATCGCATGATGCAGGAACTGGGTCTACAACGCCGTATCCCAGGTTACGGCGCGTTATTTGAGTAGTTAATCATCATGTCGACGGGGATAAAACGATGGATCCAGCAGGTCACCGANCGGGCCCTTGAATTATTGGACTTGGGATCTGACGGGATTCCATTGGATGATTTAATCGCGCAATGCCACGCAGTTATTTCGCGGAAAGGTGAGGCAACTGGCCTCGCACTGGCTGGATCGGTAGTTGCTTCTTGGCATGCGCTCGACAGTCAAGAGCATCTCGCTTTTTTTCGTTNTCTGATCGATGAGTTNGGTCCGGACAAACAGCGCCTCGATCATGCGATTGCGGACTACAACCTGTTAGCTGATGAATCGTCTGCGATGGCTTTACATCAAGCGGCTGAAGCGAAGCGACAGGAGCTATTTCGTCGTATGAACGCAGCTCCTGATGGGTTGCAAACACTGATATNAATGCGAGAAGCACTGAGAAACCTACTTCGAGAACATCCCGAACTCAAACCGATCGATCATGATCTGGTTCACTTATTNACATCATGGTTCAACAAGGGGTTTTTACGACTGGAGCAAATTAATTGGCAAACGCCAGCTGCTGTCTTGGAAAAGTTGATTCAATACGAATCTGTGCATGAAATTCAAGGCTGGGACGATTTGAGACGTCGGCTGGCCGAGGACCGCTTTTGCTTTGCGTATTTTCATCCGGTGATTCCTGATGAGCCGTTAATCTTNGTTGAGGTNGCATTGGTNGANGGNATGGCTGACGCNATTAAGCCNCTTCTNGATACNCCACCCGCGCCNCCAGTATTTGCTGATACCGCAGTTTTTTATTCGATCAACAACTGCCAACCAGGACTCGCTGGTGTGAGTTTCGGNAATCTGCTGATTAAGCAAGTGGTTTCTNTNTTGCAAAGCGAGCGCCCGAGTCTCAAGNGCTTTGTGACGTTATCACCAATCCCTGGATTACGTCGTTGGCTTGAGACTGCGGGTCGGGAGTATCTGCATCTATTTGAGCAGTCGACCGATCATGATGAATTGAAGCCTTTGGTTGCGAAATATCTGACAGCTGGTCAAGGAGCAAAGCTCACAGATCCTGTTGCGCGATTCCACTTAGGGAATGGGGCGACGCTTGAACGGATTAATGCAAATGCTGATATGAGTTCCCGTGGCCAGAAGCAGAGTTTCGGTTTCATGGTGAATTACCTGTATGAGCTTGATGACATCGTGGGCAATCATGAGCGACTCATGGAAACAGGCCAAATTGCGACATCAAAAGATGTACAGCATTTATTAAAGAAAACGATAAAGCATCAACTGAAGGAATTTTCTCATGACGCATAATGTTTTTGCGGCAATTCAAGTCAATCTGCAGCACTCTGCTGATAAGACATTGCTTTCGATCCCCGGAGGTCGGAATCTGACAGGATCAGATCTAGACGCTGAGTCAGCAATCCTGTCGTCGGCGCTCATTGATCTTGGGCTGGAACCGGGAGATCGGGTTTCTGTTCAGATTGATAAAGGCTGGATGAATGTTGTTTTGTATCTTGCTGTTTTACGCTGTGGTGCNGTGTATCTTCCTTTAAATTCGGCCTATACGAATAGTGAAATTGAATATTTCNTGACGGATGCAGAGTCAAAGCTTCATGTGTGTGTCACCGATCGGCTGAGTCATATTGAGTCTCTCAAAGGCTCGATATCAGGTTTACAGGTCTTGACTCTCGATGGTGAGACTGGAACGTTGGTCGATGCATTTGAAAGCGCAAAGGCAACTGGTCAGTCGTTCACCGACGTTGTCGCCAGAGCTTCCGACGATTTGGCTTCCATCATTTATACATCAGGGACCACGGGTAAACCTAAGGGTGCCATGATCACCCACAGTAATTTGGTGGCTAACGCAGAGATGTTAACTGAGGCCTGGGGCTACAGTTCTGATGATGTCTTGTTACATTCGTTGCCGTTATTCCATGTGCATGGTCTGTTCGTGGCATTGAATCTAGCGCTCATGAATGGTGGACCAGTGATCATGTTGCCGAAGTTTGATCCTGAGATGGTTTTGGAAGCGATGCCCGACGCGACAGTGATGATGGGTGTACCGACCTATTATACGCGTTTACTTGCTGATCCACGTTTTGATGGTGATGTAAGTGGTCATATGCGCCTTTTCATTTCAGGGTCGGCTCCTTTACTTGTTGAAACCTCGGATGAGTTTTTCAGCCGGACAGGGCAGCGGATTCTCGAGCGCTATGGCATGACCGAGACTGGCATGAGTTGTTCAAATCCCTTGAAGGGCGATCGCCGCGCAGGCTCTGTTGGTCCACCACTGCCGGGCGTCGAGGTTCGGATTATTGCTGAAGATGGAAGTCTCTTACCGCACGGCGAGATTGGTTCGCTCGAGGTTAAGGGTGATCATGTCTTTAAAGGGTATTGGAAACTTCCTGAGAAGACCGCGGCTGAATTTAAAGGTGACTGGTTCATCACTGGCGATATGGCGACGCTCTCCGATGATGGATATGTTTCGATTGTTGGACGCGGAAAAGACCTCATCATCTCGGGTGGATTAAATATCTATCCGAAAGAAATCGAGGACGTCCTAAACGATCAAGATGGTGTTATCGAGAGTGCCGTTGTCGGTGTTCCTCATCCAGATTTTGGAGAGGGTATTGTTGCGATTTTGGTTGGGGAATCCCAGCTTGACACGGACGCACTTCAAGCGGCATGCCGAGAAAAGTTAGCTGGATTTAAATTACCGAGACGATGGATTCAGCTCGGTGCTCTCCCACGTAACACCATGGGGAAAGTACAGAAGAATCGGTTGAGGGACGACTATCGAGACAGTTTTTCATAGCGAGTGTTGAGCTGGCAAAAGCCGGCTCTTTTTTATGGTCTGAGGTAGACAAAACCCTCTTGTTGAAGCTTCCCAATCTCAGCAACTCCGGAAGGTACAATGTCGGATTGTTCTGCAAAATGCAGGTCTTCGAGCGCAATTTTTCGGCCCTTCAATGTATTTGCGCAGATGTTGAATTTGACCCCTTGGCTTCTTAGCGAATCGATCCGATTGGCTGCATCGGTGCTCTCTTGGGAGACTTTTCTCAGTAATTCAACTCCATTTCCGTGGAGTACGAATCGGATTTCGTGATTTCCTTCGCCAAGCGCATTGATATGGTTCTGTGCATTGCGCATCGCTCCAATGGATCGATTGACGTCAAAATAATTGACGTGATAAACCACTTTTTGTTTGGCATAAGGAGTGTTTGCAGCAATCCAGCCAGACAGGAGCAAGGATAGTGCCGCGATCGATGTTAGGAGGGTTTTTCTCACGCCCTTTCTTCCTCTCGTTGTTAGTGCGAGGAATCACTGAACTCGCTATTTCGGTCAGTTTCAACTTTGAATTTCTACCTAGCAAATAACCGATTTGCATAAGGTAGAAATCCTTCGGGTTGTCGGTTGTTTACTCGTCCAAAAACGATCGNAGGTGATCTGAGCGACTTGGATGTCTGAGTTTACGAAGTGCTTTTGCNTCAATCTGACGAATCCGCTCACGCGTGACGTCGAACTGTTTACCGACCTCTTCCAATGTATGGTCAGTATTCATATCGATCCCGAAACGCATGCGAAGGACTTTCGCCTCCCGTGCCGTGAGACTTGCAAGAACTTGTCGGGTTGATTCGGTTAACCCTTCGACAGTGGCAGAATCAACCGGTGATGAGATTGTTGTATCCTCGATGAAATCGCCGAGTGAGCTGTCTTCATCGTCACCGATGGGTGTCTCCATCGAAATTGGTTCTTTTGCGATTTTTAATACCTTTCGAACTTTATCTTCAGGCATTTCCATCCGCTCACCCAACTCTTCCGGAGTGGGTTCCCGTCCCATCTCTTGGAGCATCTGACGACTGATACGATTGAGTTTATTGATTGTCTCGATCATGTGGACCGGAATACGAATGGTACGAGCTTGGTCAGCGATCGAGCGAGTAATCGCTTGGCGTATCCACCAAGTGGCGTAGGTTGAAAACTTGTATCCGCGTCGATATTCGAATTTATCAACTGCTTTCATCAGGCCAATGTTGCCTTCTTGGATCAGATCCAAAAATTGGAGGCCGCGATTGGTATATTTCTTAGCAATTGAAATCACGAGACGTAGGTTCGCTTCAACCATATCTTTCTTGGCTCGACGCGCCTTCGCTTCGCCCATTGATAAACGACGATTGACTTCGCGTAACTCTGGAATGGTGACACCCACCCCTTCAGCGATGGACTGTAGCCGAGCTTGGCAACGTTGCACGTCNGGAATTACTGCTTCGAGTTTTTCAGATTTCTTCTTCTTGGCAACGCCTGGGATCCATTCAAAATTGGTCTCGTTGCCGTGCCATTCTTTAATAAAGACTTTCCGGTCGAGCTTCCCTTGCTTGGTACATAGCCGTAAGATTTNCCGCTCTTGATTTCGGATTGAGTCGAGCACAGTCCGAAATTCGATGCAGAGTTCGTCAAACAGTCGAGGTGTAAGCTTCAGCGATGAGAACACATCTCCAATTGCATTAAGCGCGTCTTTGGATTCTTTCGAATCCCGCCCTTTTTTTGCAATCACTTTTTCGGCTTTTGCGAGGTTTACCCGGAGTGCTTGAAAGCGCGCCCTCACTTCTTCAGGGTCGGGGCCCGTATCTCCCTCTTCCTCATCACTATCGTCTGAGTCATCGTCATCATCGTCTGAATCTGAGTCGTCGAAGTCTTGATCACTCACTTCTTCGGTCGAAGCGGCTTCAACAGGCTCTTCATCTGCCGGATCTGGATCCAAGAAACCGGCGAGTAGATCAGACATACGTCCTTCTTCNGACTGAATTCGGTCGTAGATTGCAAGCACTGATTCAACAATGCCAGGGTAGTAGGCCATGGCTTGCATGACTTCACGGATACCTTCTTCAATCCGTTTNGCAATTACGATCTCGCCTTCGCGTGTGAGGAGCTCAACTGTACCCATTTCACGCATGTACATACGGACTGGATCCGTTGTACGACCCACATCATTTTCCACAGAAGCAAGCGCAGCCGCTGCNTCTTCAGCAGCCGAATCGTCAGTTGCTGCAGAATTTTCACCGAGGAGTAGTTGATCGTCGTCAGGCGCTTCTTCACCAACCGCGATCCCCATATCTCCGATCATACGAATGATGTCTTCAACCTGATCAGGATCTGCAATTTCCTCGGGGAGGTGATCATTTACCTCAGCGTAGGTGAGGTATCCTTGTTCCTTACCCTTCGCAATCAACTCTTTGAGACGCGATTGACGTTGCTCGGTTTGCGTAAGTTCCTGATCTAACGGTTTTTCTGCCATGAACTGACCTAAGAAATGTGTTGTAAAAAAGGCCGCAGATTATACACGGATTCCGCAGNAATTTTCATTACTTTTTATGCGCTGTGAGTGCCTGATGCAAGTCTTCAGCGGAAATTTTCCCGCGCTTCGCGTCTTCTGCCAAAAGCNTCATCGACTCTGTCACCAACTGTTTCTTGAGTTGATTGAGNCCATCATTGAATTCTGCTTCATAAGCGCTTTCACTGAAGAGTGCTTCATGATTCAGCAATTTTGACAGTAATCGACCGAGTTCTGTTCCGCTGAAGTGCCCCATTAACCCTGCGGTTGTCGGTTTATCGCTTCGGATGATCCAATCGAAAACTTGAGTCAGCGGATGAATATTCACCAGGCGACTGCGTTCAGGGATGGGGACCGGCTTAGTCAAGAGCATCGGATTTTGTAACACAAGCCACAGCAATCGATTTGCAAGTGGTTCTGGTTTATTAGGATCTGGAAATTGGATTTTCGGCAGTACTTCAATTGGAGTTTCCATCTCCATTGGCGGTTCAAGGTGATCCGCAAAATCCTCGTGTTGTTCGTCTTCGTTGTGTCTCAATGATTCAAAGCTCATCATCTCGGCATCGATCTTCGTCGTCGTTTCCGAAGTCGGCATTTCGCCCGGTTGTACGTCCACACGAGACGGTTCGATCTGAAGATCTTGCAATCGTGTATCGAGATCTATCCGACGAGTCCCAGACAGTTCACTTAACGAATCGAGCATCAGTGAGCGATATATACTCGTTGGAATCTTTGCAATTTTTGGTAATGTGAGTGCGGTGAGTCGAGCGCGTCCATCGATTTTTGTCATATCGACTTCATCGGCGATTAAGCCCATCAGCGCCTCGGATGCAGGAAGTGCTTCGTTTAATCGACTTAGAAAGGCATCGGTTCCTTCATGACGTACCAGTGAATCAGGATCATGACCGTCGGGTAAAAATAGAAATCGAATACTGAATTCGTCACTTAAAAAGGGGAGCATCGTATCCAACGCACGTTTTGCCGCGGTGCGGCCCGCTTGATCTCCATCAAAGCAGACTATGACTTGCGCCGTTTGCCGACTGAGTCGATCGAGATGTTGGCCTGTCAACGCAGTTCCGAGTGTTGCGACGGCGAAATCGATCCCGAATTGTGCCAGTGCAACCACGTCCATGTAGCCTTCAACAACCAATACACGGTCCAACGAGCGGCAGGCCTGACGCGCCTCGTAGAGACCGTACAGTGTGTCGCTTTTATGAAATAGTTTTGTCTCAGGGCTATTCAGATATTTGGGCTTACTCTCGTCAAGAACACGACCCCCGAATGCGATGGTCCGCCCCCGGATGTCCCGAATTGGGAACATCACCCGCTCTCGAAACCGATCGTAGTCTCGCCCCTGTGAATTCACAACGGTAAGACCTGCGTCAAGTAGATGCTTTTTTGTTTGCGTTTCAGTACCGAGTTGATCGAACAAAAAACGCCATCCGCCTGGCGCGTATCCGAGACCGAATCGGTGGGCAATGAGTCCTGTCAGGCCACGACCTTTCAAATAATTGACTGCGCGCTCTCGATTCGGATTGGACTTCAAGGCCTTTCTGAATGCTTGATCCGCTTGTTCTATAATCGCGTAGAGCGCTTTACGCTGTCCGGATTCGGGGTCGGCCGCTTCTGTTGGAACTTCGAGGCCTGCCAGTGACGCTAAGCTTTCAATCGCGCTAATAAAATCGACCTTGTCATATTCCATCACAAAACTAATCAGTCCGCCTGAAGCGCCGCAGCCGAAGCAGTGATACACCTGTTTATCGGGGCTCACTGAAAACGAAGGAGATGAGTCATCATGGAAGGGGCAGCGGCCGTGATACTCACGGCCTGACTTTTTCAGCGTTACACGAGTGCTGATCACATCGACGATGTTGACGCGATCGTTCAGCGTTTCTATAAATGAATCAGGGATTCGTCCAGCCACTTGACATCCGACAGTTGAGATCAGTGTTAAGAGTGTATCCGAATTTTAGAGATCGGATTTAGCTGAGGCGCTCTTTGACCAGTTGACTGATCACTTGCATGTCAGCGCGCCCCTGGACCTTGGATTTTAATTGCCCCATCACTTGCCCCATGCCTTGGGGACCAGATGCGCCAGTTGTGGCAATTGTCTCATCTATCAGCGATGTGATTTCGTTCTCAGAGAGCTGTGCGGGGAGGAATTCTTTAAGAACTTCAACTTCCGCCAATTCATTGTCGGCAAGATCCTGGCGCCCACCATCAACGAATTGGTTGGCTGCATCACGGCGTTGCTTTGACATTTTATCGATGATGGCGAGACAACGCGCGTCGTCGACATCCATTCGTTCATCCACTTCAACGCGTTTGATCTCAGCGAGTGCCATCCGAATGACACCGAGACGAAATTTTTCTTTCGCCCGCATGGCATTTTTCATGGCTTCAGTGAGAGTGTTCTTGAGTGGACTCACGCGAACGCCTCAGTGATTAATANAGACGTTCAAATTTTTTGGTTTCGCGAGATACCTTCTTCAAATGACGCTTGACAGCCGCAGCAGCTGCGCGCTTGCGAAGGGTTGTTGGCTTTTCGTAGCACTCACGACGACGAACTTCAGAAAGAACGCCGGCTTTTTCGCATGCACGCTTGAANCGACGAAGTGCNACGTCGAAGGGCTCGTTGTCTTTAATTTTTACCGCAGGCATTAAAANGNACCTATCCTTAAANTAAACTNANNGTGAATTTGGTATCCCCACTTNGGGGCGCNANANAATACCAGTGNCNAGAGAAAAAGGGAACCAAATGCGTGTCTTAGGGATCGAAACTTCATGNGATGAGACTGGAATCGCGATTTACAGTCAGAGGGACGGGCTGATGNCGCATCGNGTTCATAGTCAAATCGATGTTCACGCGCACTACGGCGGGGTTGTTCCAGAGCTTGCTTCACGCGACCACGTTCGTTATCTCCGTCCTCTGGTTGATGAGACCGTTGTCGCTTCAGGCTTGGATTTGGTTGATATTGATGCAGTCGCGTACACGACAGGTCCAGGTCTCCTGGGCGCGTTGTTGGTCGGAGCCACTTTCGGCAAGGCGCTCGCGTTTTCGTTGGATCGACCTGCGCTTGGGATTCATCACATGGAGGGTCACCTCCTTGCACCGTTAATGGAAACTCCTGACCTTCAGANACCCTTTGTCGCTTTGTTGGTCAGTGGTGGGCATTCGCAGCTGATTCTGGTCCGTGGCATTGGTGATTATCAATTGCTGGGAACGACNCTTGATGATGCAGCCGGTGAAGCTTTTGATAAAACAGCGAAATTACTCGAACTGGGTTATCCGGGTGGTCCTAAAATCGCGGCTTTGGCTGACCATGGNGATGCAACACGATTTCGTTTTGCGCGTCCGATGACTGANCGG
The DNA here is from genome assembly GCA_002705325.1 of Gammaproteobacteria bacterium. The sequence goes on from PAFS01000028.1 coordinate 21,467, forward strand.
CNNGGATGTGATTTCAGTTTTTCGGGGCTGAAAACGCAAGTGCTGACTGAAGCGCGTCGTTTAGTTAAAACCAATCAACTCGATGAGCAAGCAAAAGCGGATTTGGCCGCTAGTTTCCAACAGGCGGTGGTTGANACTCTCGTAATCAAGTGCGAGCGGGCGATTGCAGAAACAGGAGCNCGAGCGCTTGTGATGTCNGGTGGTGTCAGTGCAAATCGACTATTACGNCAAACGTTAAAGTCGCTTGAATCATCTGGAATTCANGTGGCATATCCTGCACNTGAATTTTGCACAGATAATGGTGCNATGATTGCCTTTGCTGGCCTAATGCGGTTAAGTCACGGACAGATTGATCCTACACTTGCGATGNCNATCCGGCCTCGTTGGCCTTTAAGCGAATTACNGAGGGTGTCGTAATGGATACGATGTATGTTTCAAGACTCCCGCTGCTTTCCTTGGTCGGGGTGTACTTGCATGAAAAAGAAAATCCGCAGCCGTTGTACCTCGACTTGGTCATCACAATTTCACTCTCAGANGCCGCTGANTCTGATGATCTTGAAGATACGCTNGATTATGGTGCGTTGTGCCATGACATCCAGGCCGCAGCTGCCAGAGAACACTGTAANTTAATCGAAAAACGCTTGACCGATCTTCTGGAAATCGTTTTGTGGGATGACNGAGTAGCCGAAGTGANGGGCAGGCTTTACAAGCCAGGAGCGGTGCCTGGCGCGGAGATTTCGGTCGAAAGAACACTCAAGCGTTCGGNATCAATTGCGTCGCCAAGGGCTTGACCACTCAGCCCTTGTTCGATGAATNGTTNAGCAGAGACCTGCCGAACGCGTTGTCGGATCTCAAACCAGCGTCCGATCGGNACNGTCATTTGACCCNATTGACCAAATTCAACAAGCAACTGGTCAATACCCTCATCGGGCTGGTTCCCTCGTAACCAGCCGAGTCGACCGAATACATGGAGACACTGTGCTGCGTCTTCCAACGTTAAATTTTTGAGCCGGGTTGCCGCCTTTAAAAAAGTCGTGCGTTTATTGGTCAACCGAAACTTTTTCCCATACCGTTCAATGCATTCGATTGTCGGCTGATTCAGAATCATCCATTCTGCTAAACGTGCATCGGTCGATTGGCACAGAAACTGGTTTGGTAGCGTTTCGAGCGCAGGTACAAGCACATTGGTTATTCCGAGATCAGAGAGGTGTTGAAGTCCCAAATGGGGGTGACTCGATGAGAGCGTTTTATCGAGTTCGACGACGATACGTTCGACCGAGAGTTCAACGAGATACGCTGACATCGACTGCATCATTGATCTGGTCTCTGGTGCGATTTGAAATTTAAACGCACCGAGTTGTGCGAGAAAGCGAATACCCCGAAGAACGCGCAATGGATCCTCTGAGAAAGTGCCAGAAACGTGACGTAATTGGTGTGATTGAAGATCCTTTTCCCCGCCATACGGATCGATCAGCTCGCCGGTACGAGACACAGCCATGGCATTGATTGTGAAATCGCGGCGTAGGAGATCCGTTTCCAGTGTCACAGCGGGATCTGCGTGTACAACAAAACCTGTGTGGCCCTTGTGCGTCTTCCGTTCGGTCCGAGCAAGCGCGATTTCGGTGTGGCTTTTCGGGTGCAAAAATACAGGAAAATCCTGTCCGACTTGTTGGAAGCCGAGTTCCAGGAATGTTTCCGGAGTTGTTCCGACCGCGACGAAATCAACGTCTTTTGGAATCAGTCCAAGTAACGAGTCGCGAACAGCTCCACCGACCACATAAATCTCCAAATAGTCGAGATCCATACCTGTCAGTGGAGCAAAAAGGCGTTCTAAATCAAACACCGGACGCCACCTGAACCAATTGTCGATCATCGAGTCGAATGGCTGTGAGGGTGCCACCCCAAACACAACCTGTATCTAGTGCAATCAGATCAGTATCGTTTCTGCGACCTTTCAGAGTCGCCCAATGACCAAAAATAATCTGTCGATCAATAGTCACCCGCCCGGGTGCATCCATCCATGGACACAAATCGNTTGGTGCNAGTTCGGGTGCATCTTTGCAATTAAAATCAAGTGTCAGCGTGTGGGAATCGACGAAGCGCATTCGTGTACAGGCATTGATTAAAAAGCGTGCCTTTTCGTCATTTGTTTGCGCATCATTGAAGTGCGCAGGCGTATTACCGTAAATTGATCGAAGCGACTCGATCCAGGCATCGCCAGACAATCNTTGATGAACCAGTTGGATCTCTNAGAGCANNGTGTCTCTGTCAAACAGCGGCCAGATACCGGCATGAATCACGATCGCATGATGCTCGGGAAAATCTTTTGCGAGCGGGCATTGGCGGTACCAATTGATCACATCCTCACAGATGACTGAGTCGACAAGTTGCTGGGTTCGGTCTTTCGGTTTCGCTTCGCGAAGCCCTGATGCTACGGCTAAAAAGTTAAGGTCGTGATTACCAAGAACAGCCGAGCACGCATCGTGATGATCCAACACCCATTGCATCACAGCAGCTGAATCTTCCCCACGNGCGATCAAGTCACCNGCGAAAACCATGTGATCATTTTTAGGGTCAAACGATAGGGCAGAGAGCAGTCTCTGAAAAGCGCCCCAACAGCCTTGAACATCNCCCACCACATAGGTGGCCATCAGTGCAATGCTCCTGGGTTTAACAGCGTAAATACCGGGATTTTCGCTTTAAAAATTTCGCCATCTGAGGCGACCATTTCAAAGTAACCTTCCATGGTTCCGATTGCGGTNTCGAGGATTACTCCCGAGGTGTAGGTGAAATCATCGCCTGGAACAATGGTTGGCTGTTCTCCAACCACTCCGTCTCCATGAACCTCTCGAACTCCACCTTCACCATCGGTAATTTTCCAATAACGGTGTAACAGTTGTGCTGGCAATGTCCCATTATTTTCAATCGTCACCGTATAAGTAAAGACAAAGCGCCCATCGGATGGGTTGGATTGGGCCTCGATATAGGTAGCCTGCGCATTGACTTCAACTTGGTATCTTAAATCCTGCATCACAGGTTCCCTTGTCTACGACCCAAATAGTTAGCAAGTTCTACGTAGGTTCCCACAGACAGACGTTCTGGTCGATCGGTTGGGTTAATGCCCAGGATTTCAAATTCTTCTATTTTCAGAAGATCCTTGAGGTTATTTCTCAGCGTCTTACGCCGCTGACTAAATGCCTGACGAACGAGGAGCGCTAGCGTATCCATTGACTTTATTAATGAGCGTTTTTTTNCATCAGGAATAATTCGAATGACACCAGAATTGACTTTTGGCGGTGGTGTGAAGCATTCAGGTGGTACATCAATCAACGATTCAACACNCGCAGTCGCCTGTATCATGACGCCTAACCGACCATAGGTTGATTCGCCAGGCACAGCTGCGATCCGATTGACGACTTCCTTTTGGAGCATCACGTGAATATCTTGAATCTGATTGCCGCGATCTAGAAGTTTGAATAGCAAGGGTGTTGAGATGTTATATGGCAGATTACCGACAATCCGCAGGGCATTACCTAACTGAGTGAAGTCCACTTTGAGAACATCTTCGCTGAGAAGCCGGCACCGCTCTGGAGACTGACTGACGAAGCTCGCCAATAGTCCGGGTACTAAATCGCGATCTAACTCGATGAGGGTGAGATCGCATCGAGAGGCGAATAACCCTTCGGTTATTGCCCCATGACCGGGACCGATTTCAACAACAGTGTCTGAAGCAGATGCGTTGACTGACGCCAAAATGGCGTCAACCACGCGACCATCGATCAGAAAGTTCTGACCAAAACGTTTCCGTGCTGATCGGGCGAGTTGTTTGGACACGTTACTTCCTGCAAAACANCAAGTGTACCTGAGGCAAGGATTGTTTAGGCGATTTGAGCGGTTAACCGATTCGCTTCCCGGATTGCCGCGACCAGACCCCCGGTGCTCGCCAACCCTCTTCCAGCCAAATTCAGTGCAGTCCCATGGTCGACGCTCGTTCGAACGAGCGGGAGTCCGAGGGTGATATTGACCGAATCACCGAATCCTTGATACTTCACCACCGGAAGTCCTTGGTCATGATACATCGCGATATGGCAATCGGCTTGCGCTCGGAGTTCCGGTGTGAATGCTGTATCAGCGGGTAANGGTCCCTCGAGATGGACATGCGGGTGCTGAACTCGCAACGCTTCAAGAGCAGGCCGAATGATATCAATTTCCTCCCGACCCAGATGACCATCTTCACCCGCATGAGGGTTTAACCCAAGCACGTGGATCCGCGGGGTTGACAGTTGGAATACTTCAGCGAAGGCGTTGATTACGATATTGGTTACCGTTTCGATCCGCTCTCGTGTGATGGCTTTGGGAACCTCAGTCAGGGGCAGGTGGGTGGTCACTAANGCCACGCGACAGTCGGTTGATGCCAACATCATCACCACCTCAGGGAGACCAAAGAAATCTCTNAAGAATTCTGTGTGACCAGTGAACGATTTGAAACCGCCATCGCGGATTGTTGCTTTATTCACGGGACCAGTCACCAGCGCACGGAAGCGCTGCTGTTGTATGCCGGTGAGGGCATGTTCAATCGACAGCAGACAATAGCCAGCGTTTATCGGATCTGAGACACCAGGTTCGTTGGTCGGATCAGGTGCTGCCACTGGATCAATATAGATGACTCCTTGAGTACGGTTTGGATTGTAGTGATCTGCATCCTCAATACTGACGGGAAGGCCGAGAATATCTGCGCGACGTTTTATGATTTCGGGGTCCGCGATTACCACTCCTTCGAGTTCGCCGTCGATGGCCGCTTGAATACAGAGATCGGGTCCAATACCGCCAGGGTCACCAGGTGTGATGGCAAGTGGTTTCATGACTTTATTTCAACAAACGCATCTGCTCGCACTTGGCGAAGCCAAGAGTCGAGTTCTTGTGAGAACTTACGCTCAGTCAAAATCTGACGGGCGCGGTTTTTCATCTGTTCCTCAGAGATGTCAGATTCACGCGTCTCGAGGACCTCGATCAAATGGAAGCCGAAACGGCTTCGAGTCACTTCACTGAGTGTATTGAGAGGCAGTTCTGTCATCACGCTCGCAAAACCAGGTACCAATTGATCCGCTCGAACCCATCCGAGATCGCCGCCTTTCGCTGCACTCAATGGATCCTCAGAAAATCGTCGAGCGAGTTCCGCAAAATCACCGCTATTCAGTAATTCACGACGAACGTTTTGTGCAAGCGCTTCCGCTTTTTCTGGCGATCGAACCGCATCAGGTTTGATCAGAATATGGCGTGCACGATATTCGGTGATGACAACTGACTGGTCGCCACGGCGATCGCGGACAGCGATCAAATGAAAACCACCTGGTGATCGGATTGGCCCAATCAATGTATTTTTTTTCGCGTCTGCCAAAGCGTCGGCAAACACAGGATTCAGTTCGAGAATATTTCTCCACCCGAGGTCTCCACCTTGACTCGCCTCTGGAGCATCCGAATAACGGATTGCCATCTGTCCAAACGGAGCGCCTTTGAGTAGCGCATCACGGATTTGTACCGCTTTTTGTTCTGCTTGCGGAATTAACTCAGGACTCGGACGGTTAGGGAGCCCGACTACGATTTGACTCAAACGGAGTTCAGGTGCAGTACTGATCTGTCCACCGGTTGTTTCCATAAACCGTTCAAGCTCTGAGTCGCTGATCCGAATCCGACTACGGACTTCGCGATCGCGAATCGCGCTAATCAACAACTCGCGACGAATCTGCTCTCGAAACACAGCGAAGCTCTTCCTTTCAGACTCGATCGCATTTTTCAACCCAAGTAAATCAGTGTCTCGATTCTTGGCAATCTGCAACAGCGTTTCGTTGACGCGAGCATCATCAATTTGTAGTCCACGGCGTTTAGCGACTTCAACTTGTGCTTGCTCCAAAATTAACCGCTCGAGTACCTGTTGATGCAGTTCATCCGTCATCTCGATGGTATTGCCCCGCGCCTCAGCTTGAGTCTGAAGCTCATTCAGTCGTNTCTCGATATCACTCGAAAGAACGACACCGGAGTCAACCACAGCGACAATTTTGTCGATCACTCGCGCTTTAGCAATCCCCAGCAGGCTGCTCAACACGAGAGCGGAGAGTGCGTACTTAATACCGAGCTTCAGAGAGTTCATAACCTTCCAATAACCGTTCCATAATTGAGGAAGCCCCACGACCTAAGACGCCGAGTCCTTTGAGTTCAAGTTGTAGTTTCACCGAGTGTCCACCGTCCGTCGAGTTGACTTGGTCTCGCTCATAGGCGTGTACTGCTGCGGCGCGCCAACAGCAGCTTTCGTATTCAACTCCAACCACCTGATTGACGCGTTCTTTGGTGTTTGGTTCCCACTGCAGGCCTGCCAGAAAACGCCATTGTTGGCTGAGCTGATTCGAAACATACAGATCGGTTCGAGTCGCTACATCATTATCCCAAACGATACGTTGTGTGACGTAATCTGTGTCAGAAGTCCGATATTTCAACTCGTTGGTTGCTGTGTCCATGGTTTCGCTATCAGCGACAGAAGTGAAACGCGTGTTCCATTTAATTGACTCAGCCAGGCGTACGCTTGATTCGACTACCAAAGGTCCTTGTTCAGTGATTTCTGGACTCCCTGAAAGGGTAATCCCACGATCTTGAAGGAACAGTGTTCGTCCCGCAGTTACGCGGTATGTTTCTATGCCATCACTGTTAACTCCCCGGGACGTNAGCGAGAGAGCCATCTCTCGAGTATCACCGACGAAGTCGCCTCCAGAGATTGGATTATCTAAGAAAATTTGACTGACNGTATCTGATTCGTTTGCGGTATCCGGTGTATCGAATTTGACAACCGTCGGATCTTCATTTGGTTCGCGAATCAACAGCTTCGCGCGGGGAATGATTTCATGCAGTGAACCGTTTTCGCCGAACTTTTCGAAATTGAGGCTTCCATCGAGTGACGCGCCGTAGGTGAAATACGCGTTATCTTGTGTTGATGCGCCGGTGGTTGCCTCCGACCAGCGCGCGAACCCCAGAGCCGCCGGGGTCAGCGAGCCAAATGCACGTGACATGGGATACTCAGCTTTTAAATNTGAAGAGAGACGGCGGCCTTCCGATGGATCTGAACTCGATAGTCCCGTTGTGGTTCGCGTGAATTCAGTGGCATCGCCTGAAGCAAATAGATTCCAATCTTCACCATAATTGGCCCAAGATGCAGTTAATTGCGGTTGACGAGAAAACTTGACTGCCGAGCCCGTTATGGACGGATCAACAACATCAACCCGGTCAATTAGCCATCCAGTGCTCCAGTTGTCTCCACGGACGGTCGCACCGATTGATGATGTCAGTTGTTGCTTGTCGGAGAGATCAGCGAAATTATCGAGATCAGTTTGGTATGTCCGGTCCGATGCGTCTTCGTAAACCGTGTTCCAGATAACGGGTTTCGATGGATCACTGGTTAAGGTGAGCTTTGAAATATGGCGATCTGTTCCTGCGACTTTATCGTCTGGCAATTGCTCTGTTTTTGCTTCAAATAAGCTGAAATCTTCGAACAGATAACGCCCATGTAAGCCAATCGCTGTTCCACGCGCCGTCATGAATCGAGGCTGAATCAGCAAGTCATAGTTGGGTGCGAGATTCCAATAAAACGGAGTCACGATTTCTGTACCCGACGTTGAGCCGACTGAGTAACTTGGGAACAGAAATCCAGTGAGACGCCGATCATCGAGAGGAAAACCTAAAGCGGGCGTGTAAAACACCGGAATCTCTTTGATGCGCACGATGACATCGTTCGCCCAGCCGCGTCCGGAAGATTGATTCAAATAAATCTGGTCCGCCTGCAAATCCCAGGAGTTGACATCGGGCGCACAGAACGTGATGGTCCCGTTGACTACCCGAATGTCACCATTTGGAGCCCCGAACGCGAATTCTGATTCTCCTCTTAGTCGATTTTGGTGCGTGACGAAGGATGAATTTTTTAAGTCAAATGCATTTGTGCGCACGTTAACTGATGCCGTATCACCGATAAGCAACGTGTTTGGTCGCCTGATTTTGACATTCCCCTCGGCGTCACCATCGCCTGTAGAGTTCAAAAATGACACACGATCGGCCTCGAGTTGGAAATCATTACGGCTAATAAATGCATTACCGTTCAAAATGACTCGGTCGTCGCCATCGTAATCAGTATTTTCCGCTTCTGCGTTTAAATCCTCACTCGCCGACCCTTCGACAAACGGGGGGCTATAGTACCCCTGGCACAGATAGGTTCCAGAGGTATCGACAACCCAATCAGTTGCCGCAGCAGTTTGCTCAGCGCTGCGTGCGATACCGGCACTCATAGCCAGTATGCCGAGTGCGATTGATCGAGATAACGTTGACTGATTCATAGATTCACTTTTAGAACTGAAACCGGATCATAGTTGAGTCTGATGCATGTTGCCTAGGCCCTAGGGTGCTTGGTTGCCTAAACAATGATATGTTTTCGCACTTTTCGACGGTTTGGATCCGCAGATATGCAAGCTTATCTCTTCGACTTTGATGGCACATTGGTTGACAGTGCGCCCGATCTTACGCGCGCTCTGGATCGGGCTCTTGAACGAGCAGGACTAGCGGGTGTTGGGCTCGAACTCGGGACGCAAATGGTTGGTCATGGTGCTGGCGCTCTGGTTGAGCAAGCGGTGAGGCATGTCACGAACGATGACAGCTTCACNATGAAATCACCCTTGTGCCGCCTGCTTCTGTCGGTGTTTCTGGAAGAATACGAGCCAATTTGCGCTGAAACGTCGGTGTTATATTCAGGTGCNACAGAGGTCATCGAGACACTCAAGGCCNNAGGAAAGCAAGTCGGTCTGGTNACCAATAAGCCGCGGCGCTTTGTGGAATTGATGTTGCCTGCTTTTNGTTTGCAAGATGCGTTTGACAGCATTGTCGCAGGCGATGACTTGCCGACGAAAAAGCCANAACCTGATATGGTACATCNCGCGCTGACTGATTTAGGCAGAACTCCGCACGAAGCCTGCCTCGTTGGTGATAGCAAAGCAGACTTGGGAGCAGCCAAGGCGGCGGGAGTCACCGCAATCCTGGTCAGTTTTGGATACGCTGGAGATTTAGATGTTTATCACTGCGGCGCAGATCGTGTGATCCAAGATTTGATGGAATTAATCATAAATGACACCTGAACAATTTGATCGGTATCGAAATCTGGATCTCACCCGTGTTCCTGTCGCTGTGAAACGGCTTGCGGATATGGAAACTCCATTATCGTGTTATCTGAAACTCGCTGATCGTCCATGGTCGTACTTGCTGGAATCAGTCACTGGAGGCGAGACCTGGGGTCGTTATTCATGTATCGGTCTTCCGTCGCGTGAGCGGATTGAAGTCAACGGACCGCGAATCACTCGGTTCGAGCGCGATGAAGTCGTCGAAATTATCGAGTCAGAAGATCCTTTGATTTGGATCTCCGATTATCAAGTCCGATTAGGAGAAACTCCATCTTGGGTTGTTAAAGAGCTCGATTTACCGAAATTTACAGGTGGTCTCGTTGGCTATTTCGGCTATGACACGATTCAATACGTCGAGCCGCGAGTTGCAAAAACGCTCCCTGACAACGATCCGATCGGCTCTCCTGACATTATTTTGATGCGGTCTGATGACGTTGTCGTATTTGATAACTTGTCGGGGATGCTGACGCTGATCACACACGCGAATCCACAGGAAGCAGGCGCTTACGAGACAGCATGTGAACGGTTAGACGATATGTTGGATGACCTCGCATCCGCCATGGATCCATCCGCTTTTTATCCCACTGAACATGAACCCATTACTGAGGCTGATTATCAATACAGCTTAGAAAAAGATGCGTTTAAAACTGCAGTAAAAGATGTCAAGGAGTACATCGAAGCTGGAGACGTGATGCAGACGGTTCTGAGCCAGCGAATTTCTGTCCCATACGCCGAGAGTCCTTTATCCCTCTATCGTGCACTACGGGTCTTAAATCCTTCGCCGTATATGTACTTCCTTAATCTGGATGACACGCACATTGTCGGCTCATCGCCAGAGATACTCGCGCGCTTGGAGGATGGCCATGTGTCAGTGCGTCCAATCGCAGGCACNCGGCCACGTGGGAAAACACAAGAAGAAGATGTGGCGCTTGAAAANGAGTTATTGGCAGATCCTAAAGAGATCAGTGAGCATTTAATGTTGATCGACTTAGGCCGTAATGATGTTGGGCGTGTCGCTGAGATTGGTTCTGTGGAATTGACAGATAATATGGTTGTCGAACGCTATTCACATGTCATGCATATCGTCAGCCATGTCGAAGGTAAAGTTCGCTCTGATGTGAGTGCGTTGGACGTGTTAAAAGCGTGTTTACCGGCTGGAACGTTATCAGGCGCGCCCAAGGTGCGTGCCATGGAATTAATCAATCAGTTTGAGCCTGTTCGACGAGGAATCTATGGTGGAGCCGTTGGCTATCTTNGTTGGTCAGGCAATATGGATACAGCGATTGCAATNCGTACTGCCGTGATTAAGGGTGGCGTAATGCATATTCAAGCGGGCGCTGGGCTGGTTGCCGATTCAGTTCCGCAATCTGAGTGGGCCGAAACATTAAATAAGGGTCGAGCGGTGATTCGGGCGGCAAACGCTGCATTAACAGGATTCAAGGACCTGAAAGGTCCAATGGTACGGAGCTAGACGATGTTATTAATGATCGATAATTACGATAGCTTCACCTATAACCTAGTGCAGTACTTCGGAGAGCTCGGTGAGACNGTCACAACTATCCGCAATGATCAGGCCACCTTAGATGAGTTAATTGCACTGAAACCGGACCATGTTGTGGTTAGTCCGGGTCCATGTGATCCCGACCAGGCTGGAATCAGCTTACAAGTAATTGAACACTTTTCAGGAAAGGTCCCATTACTTGGTGTGTGTTTGGGGCACCAAGCCATTGGGCAAGCATTTGGGGGTACGATCATCCGCGCTCCAATGGTGATGCACGGCAAAACNAGTTCGATTCATCACGATGGGCAGGGTGTATTATTGGGCCTGAATCAGCCTCTGGTTCAGACACGGTATCATTCCTTAGTCATTGATCCGGCGACNGTACCTGATTGCCTCGAGATCACGGCTTGGAGTCATGATGGATNGGATGAACCCGAAGCGATCATGGGTGTGCGTCACAAACAATTGACGGTTGAGGGTGTACAGTTCCACCCTGAATCTATTGCAAGTCACCAGGGCCATGAGTTGCTACGTAATTTTCTGGCAGTAAGAGGGGGAGNGTGGTCATGACCATTCAAGAGGCGATCGCNACGGTATGCGCAAAGCATGATCTTCATTCTGAGGAGATGATTGCCGTGATGCGGTCGATCATGACGGGCGAAGCCACGGACGCTCAGATTGGGGCGTTGCTAATGGGTCTCCGAATGAAAAGCGAGACGATCGACGAAATCGTCGGCGCAGCGAGTGTCATGCGTGAACTCTCCCAAAAGGTCGATGTCCCCAGCGAATTTTTGGTTGATACCTGTGGAACGGGCGGAGATGGCGCAAACATTTTTAATGTATCAACGGCATCCGCATTTGTGGTCGCNGCTGCCGGTGGGCGAGTTGCGAAGCANGGTAACCGTTCTGTTTCNTCGAAGTCAGGATCAGCAGATGTTCTTGAGGCTGCTGGTGTTCGCCTAGACCTTGATGCCAGCCAAGTCAAAACCTGTATTGAGACACTAGGCCTTGGGTTTATGTTTGCACCAGCTCACCATNCAGCAATGCGTCACGCGATTGGTCCACGCAAAGAGCTCGCGATGCGAACGATCTTCAATGTGCTCGGACCNTTGACCAATCCNGCCGGTGCNCCGAACCAAGTNCTCGGTGTGTTTGATGAAATGCTGTTAACACCCTTAGCAGAAGTTTTACATCGACTAGGATCTCGCCATGTGTTAGTAGTCCGATCAGAGGATGGGCTCGATGAGTTGAGTGTNTCAGCAGCCAGCCGGGTTGCTGAATTAAAGGACGGGCGCATTCGCGAGTATCGGATCAAACCACAAGACTTTGACCTCGAGTTAAGCGATCGCGACGAGTTGATTGTTGAGACCGCTGAACAGTCACTTGAGATGATCAAAATGGCATTAGTGGCTGATGATCATCCCGCGTCAGATATCGTGGCCTTAAATGCAGGCGCAGCAATTTANACNGCAGGTTGTGCGCATTCGCTTGAGGATGGCGTTGAGGCGGCCTGGGAAGTGATGGAGTCTGGCGAGGCCATGCAAAAATTTGAGGCGCTCGCGCGTCTTACGCAAGAATTAAAGGGTGAATAATCCATGAGTTGTTCGACAACAATTTTAGATCGGATTATTGCCAGAAAGCGTCAGGAGGTTTCTGATCGGCAGGCACAACGATCGATTCAAGATCTCGAAAGCATGCTAGCCGATCAGGATGCAACGCGCGGATTTACTGATCGACTGGTCAAACAGACGATGGCTGAAAAATCTGCGGTGATTGCGGAAATTAAACGTGCTTCGCCATCGAAGGGTTTATTAAGAGCTGACTTTCAGCCGGCGCTTCATGCGCAACAATATGAAACAGCAGGAGCATCTTGTTTATCCATTCTGACTGACCANGACTTTTTTCAGGGGTCTGATNATGATTTGCAGGCGGCACGGGGCGCATGCAATCTCCCAGTGATCCGAAAGGATTTTATGGTTGATCCTTACCAGATCATTGAATCGCGAGCCTTGGGCGCGGACTGTATTTTATTAATCGTCGCTGCGCTCGGGGATACCGACTTAAAGCCCTTGCACGAAGCCGCATTGTCTGTCGGTCTCGATGTATTGATTGAGGTGCACGACGAACGTGAACTTGAGCGTGCGCTTGCACTGGATAATCGGCTCATCGGTATCAATAATCGAAACTTGCATACATTTGAAACCAGGCTTGAAGTNACACTGGATCTGTTGCGACTNATTCCNNATGACCGATTANTCATCACCGAATCGGGAATATTACAGGCGAAAGANGTCGAATTNATGCATGCGNACGGTATTTATGGATTCCTGGTCGGTGAGGCNTTCATGCGACAGCCTGACCCAGGTGTTGCTCTGACNNGATTGTTTCAGGACCTTTAGTCNTGTNGTGGCTGATTGCTGTTGGGATTGTCGTCGTTNCAGGCCTTGGGTGGTATGCTTGGTCGCTGACGCGTCAGGTCAAAACGCTCGAGCATCAACGAGCACAAGCACGACAAGATGCATTGTTGGGTATACACATTTTGATCGATTCTTATCTGACAGATCAGGTTGACCGTTCCGAATGCTTGTTACGGATTCGGGTACTACTCGATGCGCATCAGGAAAACTGGCTTTCCACTCTCGAATTGACTCGGTTTGATGAAGTGAGCGGAGCCATTCTCGCAATGCCTTTTGGGGAAGCGCGACAACAAATAGACGCAACATTTCGAAAAGAGCATGATGCGGCGCGACGCCAGTTATTACAAATTCATGAGGCGGAGCTCGCGGCTGAGCTTAAGCGCTTAAAGGAGTGGGTTAATCAATGAAATCACGTGTTGCTTGGCATCAAGAAGTATCTTTTGTGGCGGAGAGTGGCTCTGGGCATGCGATGGTTGTCGATGGAGCGCCAGAGCATGGCGGACGCAATATTGGGCCTCGGCCAATGGAACTCATCTTGATGGGACTCGGGGGTTGCGCGAGTTTTGATGTCATTACAATTTTGAAGAAGCAGCGGCAAAACATTACTTCATGCGAGTGTTTTCTAGAGGCTAAACGTGCAGACACAGTGCCTTCTGTATTTACGAAAATCACGATGGACTTTCAGGTATCTGGCGACAACTTAGATCAGGGGAAAGTCGAGCGGGCCGTCGCTCTCTCTGCAGAAAAATATTGTTCTGCATCAAAAATGCTTGAAGATGCGGGCATTGAACTGAGCCACCGGGTGACATTACTGTCCTAGTGGTCAACACGGAAAGACTCAGCATCTGTTGTTTGGCCAATCGCATTTGATGGTCTTCAAATTGTCATCATTGACCTGAAAACTGCGCTCTTGATTAAGGAGCGCGCAATGGATTTACGTCGTAGCTGTCTCGTCATTGATGACGATAAGATCGCTTTAAAACTCGCAGCCAGTTTCTGTCATGAACTCGGCCTGAAAGTGTATATCGCAGACACGCCGAGAGAAGCAGTAGTTGAGTTGAAACGTCGGCGATACGAATTGCTGGTGGTTGACCACCATGTTCATGGGATTTCGGGTTGCGAGATTCTTGATCACTTAAGATCACATGTTCGCGGCGCAAATATCGTCGTTTTTACGAGTGACACTTCAGAAGCGACTCGGGCTCTCTATGAAGAGCGAGGAGCAATAGAATTTTTGTACAAACTACTCTCAAAGCCTGCGATGCATTTCAAGCTGAAAATGTTACTTGACCGGGTGAGCTGATGGATCAATAAGTCATTTGGGACAGTAATCTGTATCAGGAGAATTTTTCTGGCTTTTTTCCAATTGAACAGATCGAACTATGGACTACTCTGGCGCAAACGACCTCGGCAACTCGAGCGATGCTGCCAAGCGCGCCTCGGTCGGAAAGGTCAGAGGCAGCACATCAATTGGTTTCCGCGTTGGGTTGCCTCGGGCTGACTGAGGCCAGCTTATTTTTTAAAATCATTGAGCACCAGAATAGTGATGTACTTCATCCGTCCATTGCGTTGTCCGTACTGAATCAATTGGCTTGCTTTGTCGATGATCAAATCATCAGAATAGCCGGCAAATAAGCGTTCTTGATCACCGGTCAATAGGTCAACGACCTACGGTGTGATCATCTACCCGATTATCTATCTATTGATCGATATGGTGACGATTATGCGGTTTGGTCACATTTCGGCTCAGGTGTTTGTACTTTTGAGCGCACGTCTAGCCGTCGCTGTGCTAGTGATGGCAGCTGTCAGCCAGTATATCGCATTATCCAATCAGCGCCTTTGATTAGAGGCGTTCTGCGGTTGTTGTCATGAGTTTTGCACCTTCCCACATGAGCCGTTGGACCGGCTTCGGGAGTTCTTCACCACCCTGACTCAGTGCCTCCTCGCCATGTCGAATTTCATCTTCAAGCATGCGATTGAGAATTTGTCGGGACGCGTGATCACTCTCTGGAAGTCGCTTGAGATGCTCCTTTAGGTGACGTTCAACGTTGTTTTCAGTTGCGTGGACAAAACCGAGCGAGATTTTGTCTGAAATGAGTGCTGCACCAGCCCCGAGGGCAAATGAGGCCGTATACCATACAGGGTCGAGTAGACTCGGTTTGGCGCCGAGTTCGTCCAGCCGTTCCCGACACCANGCCAGATGNTCAAGCTCTTCGGCGGCAGCCTGGGTCAATGCCTCGGCTGTCTCTNGATTTGANGCAAATACAGCCTGACCGTTGTACAGACCTTGTGCACAGATCTCACCGGTATGATTCACTCGCATGAGTCCTCCGGAGAGCTTGATTTCATNCTCAGTCATTGGATCATCAAGGGCACCCCGTCCAGGTGATGGATTGTGTGCCTCAGGTTTGACTCGAGTCACGGTTCTTAATANCCCGTCAAACCCGTGTATGAAACGATCAACAGTATTCAACGCTGAACTCCTAAATGCATACCGAATGACTGACCTAGATCGCGTACTTCGCGAATCATTCGCTCTGAATCATCGAGGCGTAGCACGTGTGTTGAGGCCANTTCTTCCTCGTCAAGCNGCGCGTCTTTTGCNCTGTCTTCGTCAGTCAATATTCCAAACAAGAGGCCGTGTGACTCCGCGAGGCGTAGAAACCGCTCACGATCATCAGGATGTTCGAAGCTACCTGAGACAACAACTGGGAACCCAGCTCTGAGCGATAACTCAGCTAACTCCACGAGGTGCCGATAGGTCTTGAGCGCAGTGTCTTCTTGATCNCCGTAGAGCCTTTGCCGCTCGAGATCAGAGCGAAGGCGGATCATTCCAAAATCGTCGATCAGCTGGTGGGTCAGTGACTGGCGGATATCAATATCAAGACCGAGCGTAATCAGTAACACGCGCGGTCGTATCATCGTCGCACGCTCTGCCATTACCGCATAACGCCGATAGCGAGNGANCGGCGAGGTATCAGTTTCTGTCGGAAGAATCGGTGCGTTCAATCCCAATAGACACTCTTTTGCACGAACCATCGCGCGATAGGCCTGATATCCTTGATAGACCCATAGAGCATGATAATCACCCGTTAANTCNAGATATCGATTCAGTANGTGCCAGGCTGACGCGAAATCATCACGGGCCTCTAAATCNACGGTNAGAAATGCAATCTCACTNATCACATCAATCCAGCGAAATTCGGCACGATATTCAATACAGTCAAATAAACGCATTTCACTGGATTCAGTCTCGACGACATTGCCNAGATGTAAATCGCCATGGCACTCGCGGATCATNCCCAAATCCTTGCGCTCTGCGAATCGAGGCCATAATCGTCTGAGGTACTCGTGAGCCCAGGCTTCAAGTTGTAATAGTTGGGCGAGATCTTTCGCTTCTGTCAGGTGCGGCCTGACTTGATCAAAATTGAGTTGTGCGGGGACNTAGAGCGAGTTNGGTTCNCCGAAAGGCATTTCNATGCCAGAGATCGGCGCACTTGAGTGAAAGTCGAAAACTGATTGGCAAAGCTTTTCCAATCGGTCGTGATTCAGTTGTTTGCGATCGTGAATTTGATCCAGCGTTTGATTCGGATCNAATTGGCGCATTTTGACTGCGTATTCAATTGGCTCTCCANNGCCCTGTTCGACCGTCACGCCCGTCTCTGATTGATAGATCCCAACCACATCAAGATACATTTCCNGATAGCTCCGCTGNTTCANATTGAACTCGCTTTGGCAGAGCGNATGTCGGGCNTCAAGTGAACTCGCATCCAAGAAATACAAGTCAATTGGTTTTTTGATTTTATAGGCAAANTTNCCGGTCAATANGATCCAAGCGAGGTCTGATTCGATCANGTCAANCGTTTNGACTTCATGCGNNTAGCATGATTTTTGTCGCAATGNATCAATGAGCGTCTCGCTCACCTTTTCCTCCCGGTATACTNCCACTCATGAATCGATGGTGGCCTNTGTTTTTGAAACTGTGTCTCACCCTACTGGTAGCAGTGGGGTTGAGTNTAGTGTATCTCAATGCCCATCTATCGCGGCAATTTCAATCGCTTTCNTGGGCTGTTGGCGCAAAAATTTATGCGCGTCCGCTGGAGCTGTTTCAGGGTGCACCATTTTCACTCGATCAGACACGTTTTGAAGTGGATCTATTGAACTATCAGGCTGTTAGTGGACCCCCGGGGCGAGGACAGTATCAACACAATGATCAATCCCTGTGGATTGGGATGCGTGGTCATNAGTTTCCTGACGGTCANGAGCCAGATCGGTTGGTCAGGATTGCTTTTCAAAATGGTCAGGTCGCAGCGCTGACTGATCAATCGTCNACACCAGTCGACATTATCCGCTTCGAGCCACTGGTTCTTGCGCAATTATCAGGGACTCATGCAGATCGTGAAATTATTGACCTGAGTGATCTACCCACTGATTTTATTAACATGTTGATNGCAGTTGAAGATCGCGCGTTTTTTGATCATGCAGGGATCTCAATCACTGGCATCATGCGTGCAGCAGTGAATAACATCTTTGCTGGTCGATTTGCACAAGGTGGCAGTACGCTGACGCAACAACTGGTCAAAAATTTGTATCTCACACGCGAACGAACGCTCACGCGAAAAGCATTGGAGGCTGTCTATGCGGTCTTGCTGGATGCTGGATTCTCGAAAGAGCGGATCTTGGGAGCCTACGTCAACGAAGTCTTTCTGGGACAGTGGGGTAATCGAGCGATACACGGTTTTGGAACGGCGGCACAGTTTTATTTTGGTCGCCCGATGAATGAATTATCTGTCTCACAGCAAGCACTATTGATTGGATTGATTAAAGGCCCAAGTGCGTTGAATCCAAGACGGTTTCCAGCGCGCGCGCTGGAGCGCAGAAACTTAGTCCTGTCGATAGCTGCTGCTCAGGGTGTTATAACCGAGACCATGGCCGATGCAGCTGCCAAAACCCCGTTATCTGTTCCCAGTCAACCGGCCGACCGAATCGGTCGTTTTCCTGGATATGTGTCAGTGGTTCGTCGCGAATTGACCAATGACTATACGAGTCAACAACTCACTGCTGCTGGTTTGAAAATTTATACAGCGCTCGATCCTCAGGTACATCGCGGGCTGCTCAATGGTCGCAAAGACACATTGCGCCGCCTCAAAGATAACGGCATGGATCCGTCGAGAGAAGCACAAATGGGGGCCTTAGTTGTTGATATCCCAACTGGTGAGATTCAGGCGGTATTGGCTAGCCGCGATGACAACGCTGGGTTTCATCGAGTACTTGACGCAAAGCGGCAAATTGGATCACTGGTTAAACCATTCGTTGTAGCCGCTGCCATTGAGGAGGACTCTCGGCTTCATGCAGGGACTCTGGTTCGAGATGAGGTTGTCTCTATTCGTGATGAACAAGGGAACGTTTGGTCCCCAAAAAATTATGAGAAAACAGAGCAGGGTGTGGTTCGGCTCGAAAATGTCATTGCGAATAGTGTTAACCAGGCCACCGTTCATTTAGCGTTGGGATTAGGTCTCGATTCGATTCTTGATCGCTTAGGTGAGTATGGAATTCCCGTGGGATCTACAAAACCGCCTGCGACCGTTTTGGGTGTTTCCGAAATGTCGCCGTATCAGGTGGCAACACGCTATCAAGGCTTATTGAATCAAGGCTATCTCACACCACTTAAATCAGTCAGGACTGTGGTGGACGACTCTGGACGTGAATTATCCAGACGGTCTTTCGAATCATCTCGTTTCATGATGGCGCGTGCGGCTGTTCAGGTAGACCACATGATGCGGGTTGGTGCGAAGATCGGCACTGGACGCGCATTTGGTCGGCGTTATAGCGAACTCTTGGCATCAAAAACCGGAACTACGGATGATGGCCGCGACGCATGGTTCGTAGGTGCTGATGGGCGTCGACTGGGTGTGGTATGGGTGGGTTTTGATGATAACCGCAAAGCGGGATTGGTTGGTTCAGTCGCAGCCTTACCTGTGATTGCAGGTGCGATACAGTTTGTACAACGGAGCGATCGCGCCAGGACTTTACCTGAGGGATTGATGTACGGTTGGATGAATCAATCAGGACAGATCGTGGATCAATCATGCGAGGGTGCGGAAATGCGGCCTTTGCCGATAGAATCTCAGCCAGCGCGGGCTGGCTTTTGTGGGGGTGGTCGCTCGGAATCACCAAGTGGTGGCTGGTTGGATAAATGGTTTGGAGGATGAGATGCGATTGGGTTTAAGTTTAGTGTGTTTGGCACTCATGGCTGGATGTACACAAGCACCTGTGTCGCGTCCACCGGTGGTCGACGCCTCATGGCGAGCGAATGAAGATGATCGTGTGACAAAATCGCCGCGAGTCATTTCGGTGCCAACTCCCGATATACAGCGTGAAAAAGGTGAACGTAACGAGGTGACACCGATTGANCCANTGGCAAAAATTGAGCCGATTGACCNGCCCNAACAGCAAACTGAAATCCCCCCCGCTGTNTTGTCACTGCTCGAACAAGCTGATGAGTTGCGTTCGGCAGGCGACTTCGCTGGTGCATCGGCGCGTCTAGAGCGTGCCCAACGGATNGCTCCAACCGAGNCCGAGGTGTATTTCCAATTATCNAGTTTGCGGTTGGAGCAGGGGAGCCTCGAAGATGCTGTGAATATCGCAACTCAAGGAGTCGATCTTGCCGGAAGCGATCAAGCAATGAAGCGCGATTTATANACCGTGATCGCNCGATCAAAGGATGCACTTGGCGATGCCGCGGGGGCGGCAGAAGCGCGCCAGTTGGCGCGCGCCTCTGGATCTTANAGTACTTTAAACGCGTCTTTCGCTGCAGCGAGAGTTGCGTCAATCACCGACGCANTGTGTGTTGACGACACAAATCCTGCCTCATACATCGAGGGTGCAAGATAGACACCGCCATTGAGCATCAGATGAAAGAAACGCTTAAATATTTCCTCGTCACAAGCGGTGACATCAGCAAATGAAGTGACAGGTTGATCNGCGAAGAATAGTCCGAACATGCCTCCTCGACTAACCCCTTGCATAGCNATACCAGCATCCGACGCCGNGGAAATCATCCCNGCAACGAAGTGGTCAGTGGTTGCNCTTAAAGCATCATAAAATCCGGGCTGAGACAATTCNGACAGTGTGGCAATCCCAGCGGCCATCGCAACAGGGTTGCCTGAGAGTGTTCCTGCCTGATACACCGGGCCGAGTGGGGCCAGCATNTCCATGATGTCTTGGCGCCCACCAAACGCACCAACCGGCATTCCGCCACCGATGATTTTGCCAAGGCAGGTGAGATCCGGCTGAATGTTGACCAGCGCTTGTGCACCGCCCTTGGCAACACGAAAGCCTGTCATGACTTCGTCAAAAATCAGAACTACACNNTACTGATCACAGAGNGCGCGGAGACCTTCCAGATATCCGNATTTCGGTAGGATCATGTTCATGTTGCCGGTGATGGGCTCGATGATAATGCAAGCGATTGAGTCGCCTTGTTGCCTAAAGAGCTCGGTGGCTGCTTCAAGATCGTTAAAGGGCAGATTCAGCGTATGTTTCGCTAAANCAGCTGGGACCCCGGGNGAACTNGGGACGCCAAATGTTAGAGCGCCAGAACCGGCTTTGACCAACAAGCTGTCGGAATGCCCATGATAACAGCCTTCGAATTTAACGATGGTGTCACGTCCAGTGAAGCCCCGCGCAAGACGAATCGCACTCATCGTTGCCTCAGTTCCACTTGANCAAAATCGTAGCTTTTCCATGGATGGGAAGAATGATATTACAAGCTCTGCCATGTCTGTTTCGATCGCTGTTGGTGCCCCAAATGACAGGCCATTCTCAATCGCGTCACGCACAGCTTGTAATACACGTGGGTTAGCATGCCCAGCAATCATAGGCCCCCAACTACCGATATAGTCAATGTATTGCTTACCGCAGGCATCGTACAAATACGGACCTTCCGCNCTACTGAAGAAGATAGGTGTTCCGCCAACCGCGCGGAACGCTCGAACTGGCGAATTCACGCCACCTGCAATTGAATGGCTGGCACGTTCGAAGAGTTGTTCTGATTTAGACATGCTNATTCCTTAAAATAATTGTGTGAGTCGACGTGCTGCGTTACCGATGTCTTTAGCGCGAAAAACTGCCGCAGAGACCGCGAGCATCGATACACCAGTGTCTAAAACTTGTCTGCCATTATCAGCAGTGATACCACCGATTGCGACAATTGGGACAGGGCATTGTTCAACGAGTTCGCTCAAATGGGACAGGGATAACCCATGTGCGTTCGGTTTTGTCTCAGATTCAAAGAGCCGGCCAAAAGCGCAGTACGATGCGCCGTCGCTTACCGCTTCTTCCATGAGTTCCTTCGAGTCATGGCAGGTCCGACCGAGAATCGCTTGGTCGCCTAAGAGTTGACGCGCTTCGCTCAAGGATCCATCGGTTTGCCCAAGATGTGCGCCATGCGCACCAAGTGTGTGCGCCATNTGCATGTGATCATTGAGNAGACAAGGAGTTTCACTCGCACGGCAGGTTTCAATCACTGCCTCAGCGAGTGATTGATAGAGGCCGTGATCGGTTGTCTTNTGACGAAATTGGATCATCACTGCGCCACCATCAAGCACCTCGCCCACTTGTCGCGATAACACATCTGGGTCAAAAACTGAGGCATCAGTAATTGCATACAGTCCGCGCATTAGAATGGTTTGACGATGACCAAAATAGCGATTGCGATTAATCCGATGACGGGGGCTTCGTTAAACCAGCGATACCAAACGTGACTAAGGTGATTGGCATCATTTCTAAAGGTCTTAACGATTTTCATACACCAATGGTGGTAACCAAGTAGTAGCGCCACAAAGGTCAGCTTTGCGTGCATCCATCCTTGCGACATATAGTCAGGTACGAGCATCACCATCCAGATACCTAGCGCAACTGCGATGATCATTGACGGAGTCATAATGCCGTTGAGCAATTTTCTTTCCATGACTTTGAAGCGCTCGATCCCAACCGTATCTGTTGCGTCAGTCATCGCGTGATAGACGAAAAGTCGGGGGAGATAAAATAGTGCCGCAAACCAAGTCACGACGGCAATTAAGTGAAATGCTTTGATCCAAAGAAACATGCTGCCTCCTAAAACAGAGAGGGGAGTACACCAAGACTATCGCTGAAAGGCAAGATCAGTCGCGTTCTTGATGTCTGACTGTTGATTGCACATCGATGACCGCCTTGAATAAGTCACCTTCCGTTATGACTCCCAGCAGTTCTCGAGTTTCCCTATCGATAATGGGAACAGATTCTCCAACAAAGTCGCTAACGGTATGCATTGCATGTTGGAGTGAATCATCGAACTTGAGCAGCACTGGATCAGCGTCAGCGAATTGAAAGACTGTTTGATTATCGGCTTGGATTGCTTGGTGTACCGATAATTTTCCGGCTAGACGACCAGAATCAGAAACGACGTAGGCTTCGGTCTGTTCGGCTTGACGCATCAGTTCTAAAGCCGCTTGACCCGAAGTCGTTTCATCAACTTTGACGTAGTCGTCGCTAAGATGGGTTTCAAGCGTGTGCTGAGATAAAGCAATCGCTTCGCGTCCTAGGGAAAGGTCAATGCCGCGATCCAGAAGTTGGCGATCAAAAAAGGAATGACCAAATAGTCGATGCGTCAAAAGCATCGATGCCATGACGGCCATCAGTGCGGCGACCGCGTAGGCATAGGATTGGGTCAGCTCAAGTATGATCAATACTGCCGCAACGGGAGCGCCGATAACATTTGCAGCGACCGCTGCCATTGCTGCGATACTGATCGCGACGCTGAGATCGGGGACGCCGAGAAAAATGGCGAGCTGGCTAATGACCCCACCGACAGCGACGCCGACGAATAAAGCAGGAGAAAAGACGCCGCCGAATAACCCAAATCCAATACATAGTGCAGTCATCGCGATCTTGGCGATCAAAAGCAGAATGAGTGCAGGTAGTTGGTACACTCCGTCGAGCATGGCATTGATGGTCCCGATGCCCAGCCCCAGAATCTCCGGAATCCAAATACCTACCAGGCCACAGATTGTCGCCGCTGTGATGACAAGTCGCTCTGCTGACCAACCCGTACCTTTGGCAATTGCCACTGAGCGACGAAGCGCCTCCATATAGACAATTGCGGCGATTGCTATAATTGGCGACGCAATAATCAATACTGGAATAACGGAGACTAGATCCGGTGCAGATGTTGAAATATTGAAGGTCGCTGAGGTGTTGAAAAACGACTGGCTGACTGCCGATGCAGTGACCGAAGCGATCGAGATCGGTGCAATTGCGCGGACAGAAAANTGNCGTAATACGGCTTCATGCGCAAACACAATGCCTGCAATTGGTGCCCCAAAGCCTGCGGAGATGGCTGCTGCCACACCACAGCCCAAATAGACCTCATGAGAGAGTCTCGATGAGACAAANCGTTTCACAGCGATTCCNAGAGTCGCTCCAAAGTGGACTAATGGTCCGTATTGGCCAACGGAACCACCGCCTGCNGCGCTGGTAAATGCAGTCAACGTTGAGGCGATCCCGTGTTTGATATCGAGAGGCTCTTTCGATTGCTGCGCGTGATAAATAGAGTCGGCAGGTCCATGCCATCGGACGACACCAAAGACTCGGCGGATGACAATGACAATACCAGCTGCGACCCAGAGAAAGATTAAACTGGCGAGTTCAAATTGATTTCCGGCCAACGAAATCTCGAACAATGNATGATNNTCGCGAAGTTCTGTAAAAACATGAACCCCTGAGACGTAAGCATTAGAGGTCCAGGCAATGAGAGCGCCAATCAGCCCTCCAATGCCAAAAACGATCAGCAGCTCCATGCTGGTATCTTTGATGCGGCTTTGCATAGACGTCTCTTATCGACTGCGCTTTTTATATCGGTTTCGCGTATTATGCGCCCAATTCGATGATGGATGGAAATCACACGTGAAACGCATAGGAATCGTTGGTGGAACAGGATATACGGGTGTCGAGTTGCTGCGAATGTTAGCGACACATCCGAGTGTGGAAGTCAGTTGCCTTACTTCAAGATCTGAGGCGGAAAAAACGGTCGCTTCATTGTACCCGTGGTTATTGCATTATGGCAGCTTAAGTTTCGAAGAGCCTTCGATTGAAATGCTTGCTGAGTGTGATCTCGTCTTCTACGCAACACCAAACAAAATAGCGATGAATGAAGCAAGTGCTCTGCTTGATCGCGGCGTACGTGTCATTGATTTAGCCGCTGACTTTCGATTCAGCGATGTGAGTCTCTGGGAGTCAGCCTATGGTGGCCCGCATGGTGCGCCGTTATTGATTGATGAAGCAGTCTATGGATTACCAGAGAAGTATCGAGCGGAGATCACCCGAGCTCAGTTGGTTGGAAATCCCGGTTGCTATCCGACGGCTTCAGCACTCGCGCTGATGCCTTTGGTTGAAGCAGGCGTGCTTTCTTCGCCACAAGTGATCATCGATGGGAAGAGTGGTGCATCCGGTGCAGGTCGGTCAGCACGTACGGATTTGATCGTTGCTGAAGCCTCCGATAATTTCCACGCATACGCAGCAGGTGGTCATCGTCATGCGCCNGAAATGATCCATCAAATTTCTAAAATGGGTCAAGAAGTTCTCGTGACATTTGTTCCACATTTACTGCCAATGATTCGTGGGATTGAAGTCACTGCATATGTCTCCACATCCTTATCGTTACCGGATGCGCGCGAGCTGTTCAGGTCGAGATATCGAGATGAACCCTCGGTGGGGGTCGCGGCAGACGACCAGCATCCAGAAACACGCTGGGTTCGTGGCTCAAATCGTTGCGTGATTGGAGTGTATCAACAGCAACCTGGGCAGTTGATTATTTCGAGTGTGATCGATAACTTGGTTAAAGGTGCTGCAGGCCAAGCGATTCAGAACATGAATTTGATGCTTGGATTGAATGAACTGGAAGCGCTNCCGATGAACGCATTGAGCCCTTGAGGGATTATGGCAGAAGTATTTGTACCGACTCCGATTAACTTAACTGATCGTGCCGTTTCGAAAGTGAAAGAACTGATTGATGGCGAAGGAAATCCGGATCTCCATCTTCGCGTTTTTGTGACAGGCGGTGGATGNTCAGGTTTTCAATACGGCTTCAGTTTTGATGACGAGCATCAGGAGGATGATACCGAGGTCCTGAAAGACGGAGTGAAGGTGGTTGTTGATGGGCTGTCATACCAATATTTGGTTGGCTCGACAGTTGATTATTCGGAATCGTTAACCGGATCCCAATTCGTGGTCGAGAATCCAAATGCGTCAAGTACTTGTGGGTGCGGTGCGAGCTTTAGCCTGTAACTGGGTGTGTGATCGAACCGAGGACACCTGGGGTTTTTGAACCAGTGATATGTTGTGTGTCGAGGGGCCGGTGATCTAAGCACTGTAAGCCAAGCCAGCCGAAACATGCGGCTTCCACGTAGTCAGGGTCGACAGCAAAGGCGTCCGATGTGACGACAAGTGGGTCGACAGTCTCGTCAATTAAATNCATTAAATGCGCATTATGTACACCGCCTCCACAGACGACCAGGATGTCAATGTCTTTTGGTAACGCATTATCCACCTGCTCAGCTGTCAAGTGATTCAAGGTCGCTTGAACGTCGGCAGGATCGAGTGGAGATACGCATTGGAGCGCCTTATCCAGCCAGGCCTGAGAAAAATACTCGCGTCCTGTAGATTTTGGCGGTGTTCTNGCGAAATAAGGATCACTGAGTAATTCATCCAATAGGTCTTGATTGACCANACCAGATGACGCGTATTCGCCATTATGATCAAAGGNTCGCTGTCGATGTTTTTGATGCCAGAGATCCGCAAGTGTGTTGGCTGGGCCAATGTCCCATCCGCGGNTTGGNTGTCCAGGAATCAGGAGTGAGATATTTGCGATCCCTCCTAAATTGAGTACNGCTACGTTTTCAGTCTCGCGAGAAAAGTGTGTCTCATGAAACAAGGGNGCGAGGGGTGCGCCTTGGCCACCCCGTGCCATATCACCTCGTCGAAACTGGTGTGCAACTCGTAGTCCAGTCTTTTCAGCGAGACGCTCAGCAAACCCAAATTGCAGGGTGGATCCTACCTCAGGATCATGCCACAGTGTTTGACCATGAAAGCCGATTACGCTGATTGGTTCAGGGCTCATCTGGATGAGTTGGAGACATTGTTGCAAGACCATATCAGTGTATTCAGCTTCTAAACGAACTAGGTCTGGTANNCTGGCTTGGCCAGTTTGAATAATGCAGGCCAACTCTTCTTGAATCGATCGTGGGAATGCGCTCGCCTGTGACTGGATCACTTCAATGCCCGATCCATCCAATGTTTCTCGGACAAGGCAGGCATCCAGTCCGTCCAGGCTGGTCCCGCTCATTAGTCCAATCGCGTAACGCGGTTTACTTGGGCTTGGTGATGGTTTGAAAAGCCAGTTCAGCATTGTTTCGTTGTGCGTTTAAAGAGGCGATCAAAGGTTCTGCTAGGTGCTCAAAGCGCTTGATTTCGGTTTGAGGTAGGGTTTTCGCCTTCGGTAACTTATCGAGAATTATCCGAGGGTTCCTGTGCACACCACTCACAATGAACTCGTAATGCAGATGTGGGCCGGTTGCCAACCCACTCATGCCGACATAACCAATGACTTGCCCCTGCTTTACCTTCTGTCCACGCCGATACTTGCCGTAGCGTGACAAATGGGCATACTTCGTTTCGATACTATTGCCGTGCTTCATAATTACTGTTCGACCATAACCGCCTTTGGTTCCACGATACGTGATCTTCCCATCGCCGGCTGCGTAAATTGGTGTTCCCGTGGACGCCGCATAGTCCGTACCCTTGTGCGCACGCATTCTGCCGAGAACTGGGTGCTTTCGGGCGAGATTAAAATTCGAGCTGATTCGTCTGAAATTCAGCGGTGCTCGAAGAAAGGCTTTCCTTAAGCTGACACCCTTTTCATCGTAATAGCCTATGTCGCCTTGACTGTCTGTGTAGCGAACCGCGAGAAACGACTCGCCTGAGTTGACAAACTCGGCAGCAAGGATATTGCCGTATTCGATAAACTCACCATCAAGATAACGCTTTTCAAAAGTGACGGTGAATCGATCTCCTTTCCGAATCTCGTGCACGAAGTCAATCACATGGCCGTAGATATCAGCGAGCTCCATGATCAAATTATCAGGGAGTCCAGCCCGAGCTCCTGCGACAAATAAAGAACTATCGATTGTCGCGCTAGCATGTTCAATGTAAATCTCTGGATCGCGCTGTCGCTGTTCGATAGACCAACCGTCTGCCTTATGGGTTGCTACAGTCTGATGAAATGGTGATTGAATCACTGCAAGCTCAACGAGACCCTCGCCGGAATAGCGAAATTCAATTGTTTGGCTGACATTGAGCTGCGAGATGCGGTGATTCCCTTTCTCCGCTTGAGTTAGAGCGTGTAATAACTGTGGTTTGAGTTTTTGGCGAATGAACAGTTGTGAAAGCGAGTCGCCGGCCTGTACCCGTTCAGTCCGTATGACCAATGGTTCAGACTGTGAAGTGAGGTGTTGATTGGTCTTGAGTGTTTTGGCAAGCGCAGGTATTGGCATTGTCTGGTTGGACTGATCCCCAGTCTCACCAACAGTCGGCCAAATAACCAACAACGCTGCAAAAACAACGGAACTGATTAAACCAAGGGCATGAGTTCCTGGAAACGGATGACATATCGCGTCTAAGCGATTGATAAGGTTGCGCATTCGGATCTCNATCTTCTGTTTAACGGAGTGTACACAAAACATTTGCGTGTTGCATATAAAAAAAGAATGGAGGTTAGGTACACTATTGCGCTTTCAACAGTGAACCGAGAATACCGATGGCAACAGTGGATGGGCGTAGTCTTCAAGAGGCAATTGANCTGATTGCGCGTGGCGCAGATGAGATTCTTCCGCTAGACGAGTTAAAGGACAAGCTGNATAGCGGACAGCCTTTGAGGATCAAGGCGGGATTTGACCCAACAGCGCCAGATCTACATTTGGGTCATACGGTGCTGATCAATAAGTTGCGGCAATTCCAAGACCTCGGGCATGAAGTCATATTCCTGATTGGAGATTTCACGGGGTTGATTGGCGATCCGACAGGTAAAAATCANACGCGCCAACCATTAACAGAAGAGCGNTTGATTCAGAATGCAGAGACCTATGCCGNNCAGGTATTTAAAATCCTTAACAAGGATAAAACGCGAGTTGAATATAACAGCCGCTGGATGAATGAGCTGAAGCCTCAAGACTTTGTCCGATTAGCGGCAAAATTGACAGTTGCGAGGATGCTTGAGCGCGACGATTTCAATAAACGATTNAAGACTGAGCAGCCGATTTCGATCCATGAGTTTCTCTACCCTTTAATGCAGGGCTACGACTCAGTAGCGCTTGAGGCAGATGTTGAGCTCGGTGGCACGGATCAGCGATTCAATCTGTTGATGGGTCGAGAACTGCAGCGAGATGCGGGGCAAAAACCGCAAACGATTTTGATGATGCCGATTCTTGAGGGTTTGGATGGCCAAAAGAAGATGTCAAAGTCACTCGGAAATTATGTGGGTCTGAACGATGCGCCCGGTGACATGTATGGAAAGCTCATGGGAATTTCTGATGAGCTGATGTGGCGTTACTACGANNTGTTAAGTTTCAGGAGTAATGATGAGCTGGCTGTNTTGAGGGAATCTGTTGAATCGGGTTNCATCTCGCCCAATACCGCGAAGGCGGATCTCGCAAAAGAGTTGATTACACGTTTTCATGACGCCGAAGCAGCAGAGCGCGCATCGAAAAGTGCNGGCAACAAATTTAAAGCTGGAGAGATACCTGATGAAATGCCTGAGATGTCAGTAGCTGCGGATGCAGATGGTGGGATCCCGTTGGCAGTATTGCTGAGAGAAACTGGT
This sequence comes from Gammaproteobacteria bacterium, assembly GCA_002705325.1. The sequence continues at coordinate 50,504 of PAFS01000028.1, forward strand.
TTAGCGAAGAGTTCGTCTGAGGCGCGGAGTTTTATTACGCAGGGCGCCGTTCGTATTAACGGAGCGCCCGAGACAGATCTGCAGTATCGCGTGAATTCCGCAGAAACCCATGTGTTTCAGTGCGGTAAGAGGCGATTCGTTCGCGTGACTGTGACCGAGTCGTAGCGAATTTGTGAAAAGTCGTTGACACACTGCGCGCGCGCCCTATGCTGCGCGCCTCGCTCGAGAAGCGAGGGGGCAGCAAGGCTTCGAGAAAATAATTTCGAAAATCGCTTGCAAGGCGGATTAAACACTGTACTATTCGCGCTCCGCGTTGAGACGACCTTTACCGAAGAGCGGCTTAAAACACGAAAATCGATGGTTGCGTTCTGGGGAAAGCCCATTAAAATGCGCNGTCCAAATTCGAGGCGAAAGCTTTAATTACAACCGTGACATCTTAAAGATATCAGTTGCAAATAGCTTGGGATTCGATAGACTACGCGTCCACTTCAGAGAGGCCCTCTGAAGCGTTTTTTAAAAAATTGATCAAGCAATGCGTGTGGGTGCTTGAGCTGGAAGTCGACAAAATTTTCAGACAAGCATACCTGTATAAATTTATTTAGCAGTTTTGCGATTGTCTGAGCAAAAAATATNACCTGAAGTATTCAGGTACTCTTAACTGAAGAGTTTGATCATGGCTCAGATTGAACGCTGGCGGCAGGCCTAAGACATGCAAGTCGAACGGTAACGACACTAGCTTGCTAGTGGTCGACGAGTGGCGGACGGGTGAGTAACGCGTAGGAATCT
>PAFS01000029.1 GCA_002705325.1 Gammaproteobacteria bacterium
TTCGCCTGTGACGCCAGAAATTAAATGCACAGGATGTGGCCAATTGAAGGCATCTTTCAATGCCGCAACAAACTCGTCACGCTCGTCGGCANCCACCAAATCGACTTTNTTCAGAACCAACCAGCGTTCTCGAGCCGCGAGCGATGGACTAAATTGCTCGAGCTCATCGGCGATCATTTCGACAACTTCCACCGGATCCTTNCCATCAACCGNGNCNACATCCACNAAGTGCAATAAAATCCGNGTTCTGGTGAGNTGTTTTAAAAATCGCGTACCGAGACCAGCACCGTCCGCAGCGCCAGAAATTAATCCAGGAATATCTGCAATGACAAAATTGCGATGTGGCGCCAGCGACACAACACCCAGCTGTGGTGCGANTGTCGTGAATGGATAGTCTGCNATTTTCGGTTTCGCGGCAGACAACCGACTAATNAGCGTTGATTTACCTGCGTTTGGTAGACCAACCAATCCAACATCAGCCAGCAATCGTAGCTCAAGTCGCAGTTTAAACGCCTCGCCTGGGTTCCCGGGNGTGGTTCGACGAGGGGCTCGGTTGGTTGAGGATTTAAATCGCGTATTACCCAAACCGCCANGGCCACCCTCAGCCACCATCATCANGTCGCCATCTGCAACAACCTCACCGATCAGTGTATTNGTTTCATCATTGTAGACTGTCGTCCCAACCGGAACTTTTAAAACGAGATCACTGCCACCAGCACCTGTTTTATTACGGCCTGCACCCGGGCGGCCGTTGTCAGCGCGATAGCGTGGCTGAAAGCGATAATCAATGAGCGTATTCAGATTCTCGTCAGCCAGAAGGATGACAGAACCACCGTGGCCACCGTCACCACCATCTGGTCCGCCTTTCGGAATGTATTTTTCACGACGGAAGCTGAGGCATCCTGCTCCGCCCTTTCCAGCTTCGACTGTGATTAACGCTTCATCTACAAATTTCATGGGTCGTCCAAAACGCAAAAGCCCCGCACAAGCGGGGCTTTTTGATCAGTGATGCGCTTNCTTAAGCAGAAGGCACNACACTGACGAAGCGGCGCTTGTGTGGCCCCTTCACTTCAAACNTNACTTCGCCATCCGCTTTTGCGAAGAGCGTGTAGTCCGTGCCACANCCGACGTTCACTCCCGGATGGAACTGTGTTCCACGCTGGCGCACAAGAATGTTACCAGCCAACACTTGTTGACCACCGAACTTCTTCACACCAAGGCGTTTACTCTCTGAATCGCGTCCGTTACGGGTACTACCACCAGCTTTCTTGTGAGCCATTTTTGTCTCCTACCTTAACCGTTGATCGCTGTGATCTTAATTTCAGTAAACCACTGACGGTGTCCCTGGCGCTTCATGTGGTGCTTGCGACGCTTGAACTTCACGATTGTNACTTTGTCACCACGGCCATGCTGAACCACNTCCGCTGACACTTTTGCACCGTCTANGACCGGTGTGCCGACTTTGATTGATTCACCTTCTCCGACCATCAGTACACGATCAAAATCNATGGTCGAACCGGTCTCGGCTTCGATTTTNTCGACCTTGATAAGCTCGCCCTCGACAACGCGATGCTGTTTGCCGCCTGTTTCAATGACCGCGTACATGTTCTCACTCCGTTTTCAAATCTCGNNGGCTNTGTGCNNCCCGAAAGGCGCGTAATANTANGGAGTTCCNTAGCAGATGACAAGTTTTAATTTCTCTTTTTCTCAACCNAATAATCGTTAGAATACANCCTCGATTGATACCGGACGAATTCATGCCGACTGCTGACCAACTCATTGATCTGATCCGACCAGATTTTGATGCATTAAATNACTTACTGATTTCTCAACTCGGATCNGACATCGATCTCATTGAACAGGTGAGCCAATATTTGATTCAGTCAGGTGGAAAACGGGTTCGGCCTCTTGTGACTTTAATGANGGCACGCGCACTCAACACCCAAAATGATCATCACATTCCGCTCGCAGCCTCGATTGAATGTCTCCACACCGCGACACTATTCCACGACGATGTTGTCGATAGCTCAGACGCNCGGCGCGGGCAACCCAGCGCAAACGCGACGTTTGGTAACAGCGCCAGTATTTTGGTCGGCGACTTTGTGTACTCGCGCGCGTTCCAGATGATGGTTTCAGTTGGACGGCTCGACGTCCTCAAACTCCTCGCCGATACGACCAACCAAATTTCTGAAGGCGAGGTATGGCAACTTAAAAATCAGCATCGTGCGGACGTCTCTGAAGCTGAATATGATCGAGTCATCACACGGAAAACTGCTGTACTTTTTGANGCAGCTGCGGCCTGTGCGGGTCTTGCAACGGATCAGCCGGATGAAGTGATCGGCGCACTCAAAACCTATGGGCTAGNACTTGGATTCGCATTTCAGCTAATCGATGATTACCTCGACTANGCTGGCGACTCAAACGATCTNGGCAAGAATTTGGGTGATGATCTTGCTGATGGAAAATGTACGCTTCCATTAATCAGAGCACTGAAAGAGGCCTCCAAAGAGGAGTCCGATCTCATTACGCAAGCAATTACTTTTGGCGATCGTGATCGATTTTCCGACGTGGCNGCAATTGTAACCAGAACAAGCGGACTTANCTATACGANNGAANGCGCNTTATCCGCTGTCAAAAAAGCCAAGCAGGCACTTCGAATACTGCCTGACTCGTCGTTTAAAGATGGGCTCATNGANCTTGCGGATTTNTCNGTCAGTCGTGGTAATTGAGGTGACTTTATGGCCAAAGCCTATTTCGCAGCCGGGTGCTTCTGGGGTGTCCAGCAGCGCTTTTCCAAACTAACAGGAGTAACCAAGACAGCGGTTGGATACATGGGTGGTACACTGCAATCCCCCGATTACAGGTCCGTTTGCACGGGTCAGACTGGTCATGCAGAAGTTGTCGANATTGAATATGATCCAACACAAATTGACTTCTCAACCCTCATGTCGCGCTTTTTTGAATGGCATGACCCAACGCAAGTGAATCGGCAAGGACCCGATGTCGGTACCCAATATCGAACTGCAATTTTTCCACAAACCGACACGCAACGGGTTGAAGCGCAACAGATGATCAATCAACTCAACCAATCCGGCGACTACAGTCAATCCATTGCCACGACCATCGAGTCAGCAGATTCATTCTGGATCGCTGAAGACTATCACCAACATTACCTCGATAAGCGTGGCCTCNGCCACTNCGGAATTTAAATGGCTCGGATACTCGTCACGGGTGGCACAGCAGGTATCGGANACGCTGTAATCAGACAGCTTCTCGATTTGGGGCATGAGGTNATTAGCACNTCTCGACACCCTCAGCNNAAAGAGAACTCACTTGAGTGGTTTACCCTGGATCTCAGCCAAGCCGAGAGCGTGCAGACCTTCTGCGATAGCGCCGCCTGGGACAAACCCATCGATGCTGTTTTTAATAACGCAGGTTTCGGCCTGATTGCACCCATCGAATCCGCTTCAACANAAGCCATCCGGCAGCAGTTTGAAGCCAATTATTTTGGNACCATGGCGNTNACCCAAAAAGCGATGGAGCACTTCAGACAGCACAGCCAGGGAGTCCTGATGGTGAATACATCCATCGGTGGCCGTATGGCTTTTCCCTACTTTGGGTACTACAACGCCACCAAGCATGCCCTTGAAGCATCTTACGAAGCGCTATGGTACGAGTGCCTCGATTCAGCGATCCGAATCAAAATCATCGAACCCGGATTTACGCAGACGCAATTTGCAACTCATGGGATGCAGATGTCAGGAGAGACAAGTCTCCACCATGAAAAAGTATTAGCTTGGCTTGCGAAGTCGATGAAAGAAGGCACATCAGCAACACCGCCGGAAGACGTCGCCAAGATCATTGTCAGCGCACTGTTCGATGGAAAAGACCAGCTTCGCTACAATGCCGGCAAGCACAGCGGGTCGCTACTCTTTCTTAGAAAAATATTACCTGACAGTTGGTTCAGCAAACTGATCGCCAAGGCTGTGTTACGCGGACAAAAATCGGCCTAAGCCCTCGACCGCGTGATCGACAGTTTTCTTAAATCCAATTGCCAAGATTGGGTCGAGCAAATTTAACGGGAAGGCCAGCTGAATCTCAGCCGTGTAATCAATTGCTGTGCCCTCTCCAGTTTTGGTCACTTCAATAATATCGACTGCAGTCGCCTTTGGAGCAACGCCGGTTAACACCGCTCTTACTCCAGGCTCATACACACTAACGGTATACACCATATCAATCGGATTACCGCTAAACAGCACGCGCACGTCGTATTCAGCACCTTCAGAGAAGACCTCATGACGAGGCTTTACAGATTCAACTGAATCATCCCAAGATTTCAGATTGCGAAAATCGGCAATCAAACGGAGCACTTCCTCCGCAGGCTTTGCTGCATGTAACCGTCGCTCAAATCGCATCAGTCACGCTCCGCAAATGGTCGACCAACTGATAATGTCACCGACTGACGACCACCTTCTGTTCGCCCAAACGAAAGATAGCCTGGACCTACTGCTGTATCAGCTCCGATAAATAATGATCCACCAGACAATGTGTTCCCCCAACGGATTTCATCACGGTCTTGGAAGACATTACCTGCTTCTAATGAAAATCCGATGAACAATGGTTGATCAATTGGAAACACTGCACGCTCATTCAAGCGCTGATATCCCATAAACGAGAGAAGCCCAGCATGACGACCTGAAATCTCATCCGGGCTATATCCAGATAATCGAGTGAAACCACCTAAACTGTAACGTGGTGTTACGTCTGTGACCGCGGTCTCAAACAAGTACCCGAAATACCCTTGCCCAACCAGAGTCGTCCCATTGCTGTGATAGAACGGATACAAGATATCGAGTGTCACACCATCGTACTGACGGGTCGCACCAAGTTTGGCATCGTAAATCGAATACTCACCAAGCACCCGTATTCCTTCAGTCGGAAATCCAAGCGAATCCAATGTATCGAAGCCTGCGCGTGCGAAATAACGCGAATCATCCACTTTGGTACTTAATGAATCAGAGCCTAACAATTTATTGTTTTTGATATCGGCCTGACGGAAGCCCACTCGGAATTCGCCGCGAGTATCGAGTGAATACCCTGCATCAAAACCGTACTCACGTGTCTCTGTCGAGTAGGTCGATGTNAGNGNNCCNTCTTCATACANNGCACGATCNTCNCGNACGAANCCNACNATNGCNGAANCGAACCAATCCGANCCNTAATCAATNNGNTGNTANAGTTCNGANGTNACNCGNGTCTTNTCNCCNAGGGTNAATTCAGTCCGCCATTCACCNCCNAGCGGATTAATATTNGTNGCNCGAANNACNCCGTTNANATTATANGANGCNCGNCCATCCAAACTGTCNTCNAGCGTNAATCCGAGATCNANATANTCAGGNCCCCANGCTTTNTCTTTAGTNTCNANNGANANNCCNANNTGATCNNCTNTCTCAACAACNGANACCTCNACNTGNTCAATTGTNTCNAGTGCNTAGATNTTTCCNAGATCNGATNNCANTCGNTCATTATCNAGCGGNTGNCCTGGTCGAACTGTTAATCGATTGGCAATGGTTTTACTGGAGGTTCTTGGTGCATCACTGATCACCTCAACAAATGCCAGTGTGGGTGGCTCGCTTCGATTTAAACGCCCTGCATTCCATGCTTGGTAGGACGCTGTGTCATCTCGAAATGAAGCAAACACATCAGGTACCGCTGCGAGTGACTTTCGACCAATGGCCAGCGCATCCGCAGCCTTATCGAAATCAGCTGTTGCGATACCCTCAGGAAAAATCTCAATCAGTACATCTTGATCGGTCAAGTTTTCGAGTTGTGCCTCGGTGTTTCGGCGGGTAAGCAGGTTAGTCAACTGATCAACCACCGTCACAACTGAGGTCAACTCATTGGTTGAGTATCGCAGTGACGAGGTATCAACCACAATGACACGATCTGCACCCATATCACGAGCAACATCCACTGGGAGGTTATTGGCCACACCTCCATCCACGTAGAGTCGACCATCGATTTCGACAGGCGAATAAACGACTGGTACAGCCATGGACGCTCGAAGTGCGGTCGCGAGCGATCCTCGATCCAATACCACAGCATCCCCCGTCGCCAAGTCTGTCGCCATCGCTCGAAATGGAATCGCAAAGGAATCAAAATCAGTCACAGTCGCTGTCTCAAGGGTCAGCGAATTGAGCGCAAGCGCCAGTTTTTGACCGCGAAGCGCCGCCAAAGGCAATCGTACATCACCCGGGGCAACACCCAAGTCGAGACCCAAGAAATTACGGCCTTCAAAACTTTTATTTCGAAAACTTCGCTCATTTCGATCAGTCACATCACGCAACGTGGAATCCCAGTCCACCGACAGCAGTTTGTCGCGAACCTCTGATGCAGTTAAGCCTGATGCATACAGCGCACCAATGACTGCTCCCATCGATGTTCCAGCGATGTAGTCAATTCGGACCTGATTGGCTTCCAATGCTTCGAGAACAGCGACATGCGCAAACCCACGCGCACCCCCACCGGATAAAACCAACCCAGTTTTCTCGCGTGCAGAGGCAATCTCAGTAATACTGAGAGCTACCAGGACGACAAAGACGACATGGAATGGTCTGAACATGGGGCGTAATTTCGCTTCATCACGTAATAAAGACACCATGGTATCGAAAAAAAGCCGCCACCGTGACCCCTTGATCATCAGGACACCTCAAGGACTGTACTGCCCAAAAGCGCGGGCGCATATCGATCCTTGGCGTCCGGTCGACTGTGCTCTAATCACGCATGCTCACGCTGACCATGCGCGCGCTGGATCAAAGCACTATCACTGTGCCCTTGGAGGTGAGGGATTGCTCGAGAAGCGCCTCGGTCCGCAGATGATTGATGCCCACACATACGGTGAACCTTTCGTGCTTGGTGATGTGCAAATCAGTTTTCATCCAGCGGGCCATNTTCTNGGTTCAGCTCAGNTTCGCATTGACGATGGCGATTCTGTGTGGGTNATTACCGGCGACTACAAACGTGACCCGGACCCAACATGCCAGAGATTTGNGCCGATTCACTGCGATGTCCTCATTACAGAGGCGACGTTCGCACTACCGATTTATCGCTGGCCTTCGATGGATCAAGTGATGGAACACATGTTTCGCTGGTGGGACCATCATATTCGAAATCAAAGAACCCCTGTTCTGTTGTGCTATTCGCTTGGTAAAGCACAGCGGATCATGGCAGAAATTCGACAGCGGTCTGATCGATCCGTCAAGGTCCATGGTGCTGTTGCAAATTTAAACCTCGAATATGAGAAACAGGGCATTGCGCTGTGTCCCTGGCAGCGCACAAGCGAATCCGACAAAGGTGTTTCGACTGACCTTATCATTGCGCCCCCACAAGTGGCTGGATCATCGTTTCTGAAACGTNTTCATCCGACCGAACTCGCCATGGCATCCGGATGGATGCAAGTCCGTGGTGTCCGCCGAAGATCGGCCATAAATCACGGNTTTGTTGTCAGTGATCATGCAGACTGGCAGAGCTTGATTCAGACGATCCAACAGAGTGAAGCCAGACAGATTTATGCAACACATGGTGAAACACGCGTGCTCACCCGCTATTTGAANGACCACATGGGAGTCGCAGCTGATCGCTTAGAAACGGCATTCGGAATCGAACAAGGTGCCGATCAATGAATTTCGTCCAGCTGTTTCAGATTCTGGACACCAGTCAGTCAACCAATGCTAAACGGAATGGACTCGTTGAATTTATCCAGACTGCTGATCCGCTTGAAAGCGCACTTGCTGTCGAGGCGCTCACAGGTCGCCGTGATCGNAAGCAACTGAAACCAAGCCTGCTCAAGCAAGCGGCATATCAGGCGTTTGCTGACGAGAGCTGGTTGTTTGACGAATGCTACGCGGCGGTTGGTGATCTGTCGGAGACCCTGGCAATCCTGTTTNCCAACCAAGATGCGGNCTCGCAAACAGCTCAACCGATTCTNGACCAATGGCGACAGCGCCAACATGCATTATCTCAGCAGAAACCGGAGGTACTGATTTCGGAGCTTCCTTCATTGCTCAATACCCTGTCACGAGATGAAGCTTTTCTGTTTTTAAAACTCTCGTCAGGAGGCTTTAGAGTCGGTGTGAGTAAAGGATTGGTCCATGAAGCAATTGCGCGTGCCATNAACATGGATCGTGCNGTCATCGAGGAACGGTTGATGGGTGACTTCNCTCCTGATCCAGATTGGTTGGACCGACTCAAAGCACCTGTTACTCAGGATGAACTTGATGCAAAACCGCTACCATTCCTTCTTGCCAATCCCATATCTGAGTCCGAGATATCTGCGCTTAACCCAACAGACGTGTTGGTGGAATATAAGTGGGATGGGATCCGCGCCCAATTAATCAAAACGCATGAAACCATCAGACTCTGGTCACGTGGTGACCAGGATATCACTGAGCAATTTCCAGACATCGTCGAAGTCGCAACGACACTGCCTTCACAAATCATTCTCGATGGCGAAATTCTCGCAGGGACCACTGAGCACCTGCAAACCTTCAACGATCTCCAAACACGATTGAATCGGAAACGCATCACGCAAACCCTACTCAAAACTCACCCGGCATTTTTTAAAGCCTATGATCTCTTAAGACTCGACGGTGAGGATCTGCGAGGTCATCCACTAATCACTCGCAAAGCTGCTTTAAGCAAAATCACGGTAAGTCAAAGTCTGACAATTCATCCGATGTGCTCTAAAAGCATTCACGCCATGCGCCAGGAAGCTCGAGGGAAAGGCGCCGAAGGAGTCATGATCAAAGGCAAGCAAAGTTGCTATGTCGCTGGTCGAAAAGCAGGGCATTGGTGGAAATGGAAACTTGACCCAATGACCGCAGACTGCGTGTTGATTTATGCCCAAGCAGGACATGGACGCAGAGCAAGCCTTCACAGCGACTACACCCTGGCCTGCTGGAATCAGGATAACGAACTTGTTCCTGTGGCTAAA
>PAFS01000030.1 GCA_002705325.1 Gammaproteobacteria bacterium
AAATCCACGGACTCTTGCGGCCAAATACCATGATTAGCTTTTTTTGCCGTATCGCGCACCGCTCCTGCTGCGAACTCAAGAAATTGATTCCACTCGTTCAACTTCACTCGATGCAATAAATCATCACGACTGGCATAAAAAGTGTCTCTCTTTGAATACTCTGGATCTGTCGCTCGCATGGCCATAAAAATACGCTGGAACAATGGGTTAATGTTATCCGCATCTCCATACTGATTAACACCGATCAACGACGGCCACAGCTCAAGCGCTTCCATGAACCATTCCCACTGCCTCGGGGTATATCACTTTACAACCGAGTCTCTTTTCTAAAATTTCCAGGTCCTCTGGTGTATCGATATCAACGAAAAACCGGTCGTTTTCGGTGGGCCAAGCGAAGCATTTTTCTTGACGATTGTTCCACCAATTACGGCACATTGGCTCAATTCCATCTTGACTCTCATCAGTTATCGCGTAATCGAAAATAACTGGGTTGCCGAGGCCTTGTTGGAATACCGGCCTTACCATCTGGATTCCTTCGGGACGCTTTTTGTAGGCTCCAATCAGATCCGTGTAATCAGCCGTTCCGAGCAACGGCATATCACTCGGCGTGACCATAACCGCATCAAACTTGCCATGAAGGGCGTCAATACCAGCACTGACTGAGTACTTTTGGGAGAACTCCGATTCCGCTGACAGATCAATAACCGTAATCGGAAAATCTTCAATCAATGGCCTAATGAGGTCCGCATAATGACCAAGAACAACAACAAGTTGATCGACCCCTGCACCAGATAACGCAATGAGTTGACGTCGAATCAGAGATACTCCGGCGATTTCCAGCAGACATTTGGGGCGATAACCCATTCGAGAGCCTTGCCCCGCAGCAAGAACAACTGCCCCTAATCTCAACCGTCCGTAAAGACCTCCACCGCCCTTTAGTATGCAACCCATCAGGCGACCTGCTCAGACATGTCAGTAACAACTAACTGAGGTTTTCGCCTATCTTTGACCAGACCAGCCAAAATCGAGACCACGATTTCGTCCGTCGTTTCCGCACCAACTTCCAGACCAGCCGGAGCCACAATCCGATTGATATCGGATTCACTAATTCCATCAGTCGCTAATTGCTCTTTGAGTTTTAGCGCTTTTTTTTCACTCGCGACGAAAAATACAACACCACGAGAGTGTTGCAGCGCACGCTTCAGAGAGTCCTTATCTTTTTTGCCCTGTGTCGCGACGACACTCGTTGGGTAGGAACCGTCAACGCCTGCACCGGGTTCATAACGTGTTGTTGGTATCGAAACCAGCGGGCCAATAGACTCAAGCTTCTCGGCGACTGGCGTTGACCCAATAACTAGGATCGCCTGGTTGTGACGCCGCGGCTCGACCAGCAGCTCAAGGCTACCGCCAGAATGGCACGCCATATGTACATCTCGAACTCCGTTTTCTGTCACTGTTTCACCCGTCGATGGGCTAATCCTCACGATCAATGGCTTTCCATCGATAAGTGCGTCTGTCACTGCTTTCGTAATCACTGGCTGAGCGCATCCACCGCCTATCCAACCAAATATTTCACCGTCTGCAGAGACAATCGCTTTGTCCCCCGGCTTCCCGGAAGATGGCGATTCGGCTTTAACAACTGTGGCGATCGCATACGGTTCTTTCTTCGCCTCGAATGTATTTAATGCGTCAATCCAATTCATCATTGGTGTCATGCCGTTTGTTCTTTCTTCACTCATCGCGCCTACCTCATTTGACGTAGGGAAGTCTCTAACTCATTGAGATTCCCCGCGCTATACCAATTCTTTACAAATACCCTAGCTAACTGAATACATTGACTCATTCCAGCAACTGTTTTGTTCGGGTAGAACCAGTCAACATGACCTCCTCGACCTCGGATTCTGCCCAATACGCTCCTCAGCTGATCTGGCTCATCCGTATCGAAACCATCGGAAAAGACCCAAACGCGTGTTCTTCGATTGACACTAATAGCGTTATCCTCAAAACAAATATTCTTCAATGATGAAGCTATCTTGGTTCCGCCTTGGAAGCCCGCTGTCACCGCATCAATTTTTTCTTGTATCTGTGGGTTATCTCTCACTAATAGGTCCGTAATTTCCGCATACCGAACATGAAAGACAAACACCTTCACAGGGAGGCATCTACTGAAAGCGCGTGCCAGTCTCAAATAAAACCCCGCATACGATTCCATCGATCTGGAGACATCAATGATCATGACCACTTGCGGGGTTTGCCGTCGGTGACTCTGCCATTTCGGAATCACTCCGTCGCCACCTAACCGAATAATGCTCTCGGTCGTTTTACGTAAATTAAGATCGCGACCGCGAGCGGAGATACGCCACCGTCTGGTCGGTACATTTAGCAGCTGCGCGCGGACCGACCGAGCGGTCCGTTCCAGCGTCGTCAGATCAGAAGGTAACCACTGAGATTGGAAATCTCGACCAAGTGGATCGACTACACTGGCGCCGCCCGCTGATTTTTGGGTGGCGTTTTGTGATTGATCTTGATCAGAGGCCGCCGGGGAGTCTCCGACAACAGACGCCGTACCAGGACCCACCTCAGTTGCCGATTGAGCCTGTTCAATCACTTCTCTCAATTGCCTTGATCGTCGGGTAGTACCGGTGACTTTGACGGTTCCCTTGACTCGCTGGGGGAACCAGAACAACCGAAATAATTCGGACCAGATTTTCCAATCTCTCAGTGAGCTGCATGCAATTGGTCGCCACAGTTGTTCAACCCTCCCAGGGTCTGCACTGTTTCCGATTAAATCTAACACCTCAATGAACAACTCCGCATCACGAGTTGTTGTCCGCATACCATTCTCACGCAGATATCGACAGAATTCTGCGATTCGGGCGACTGGATGACTCCAATCATCCGAATAGTCGCTGCAAGGTGTCATCACTGACATCTGACCTGTCCCTCGCTGTCTTAAGAAGGCAACTCAACGATCCCCGGAGAGAAACCGGATCTTCTGGTAGCGATTGCAACCCATACAAAGTTAATGCTTTCAACCAATCGATCGACTCAGCGATGCCTGGCTTTTTCTCTAAATCCTCCTTACGGAGCGTATTCACAAACTGAGCCGCTTGCTCGATCAAGCGAAGATCAGCTTCGGGTACCTTCAATCGAAGAATCTCGGTCTCGCGCGACACATCCGGGTATTCAAGATAGTGGTAGAGGCAACGCCTCCGCAACGCATCCGAAAGATCGCGTGTTCCGTTACTGGTTAGTATCACAATCGGCGCAACCGTTGATTTCACTGTTCCCAGCTCCGGTATGGAAATCTGATAGTCAGACAACGCCTCGAGGAGATACGCCTCGAAAGCTTCGTCGGAGCGATCAATTTCGTCGATCAANAGNACCGCCCCTTCNCGCTCTTTCAAGGCCCTGAGGATNGGTTTCTGAATCAGAAAATCTTCGGAATAGATTGTCGCTGAATCTAGCGTCTGAGCTGAAGACTCGGCCAACCGAATCTCAGTCAACTGTCGCCCGTAATTCCACTCATACACGGCGTCATGATGATCGAGCCCCTCAAAACACTGTAAACGAATGAATGAGCGACTTACCATTTCCGANANCGCNGTCGCTAGGGCGGTCTTACCTACNCCCGCATCTCCCTCCAGCAGCAGTGGCCNCTCGAGTTTCATNGCCANNTGAATTGANCCCGCNAGCTGATNATCGCAAAGGTAACCNGCTNGAANTAAATCGGNCCGGATCGTTTGGAGCGTTGAATCTAACTGGTCACCCATCGGGTTCGTTTACCCAACTGGCTTCTTGCCGAATAAACCCCCGATCCAGCTTTTGAGAAGAGCCCAAAAAATAGCCAATCCATTCAGTTCATTCCCCGACCCGACGGACGGCGATTCGTTTGCCTCTACCTTTGTTTCAGAGCTCTCGGTGGCACCACCCAGTGCCTCAGCTTTGAGTCTAAAGTTATCAACAAACTGCTTAAGGATCACGTCTGACACTTGCACCATCATACGTCCCCCAAATTGGGCAAACTTACCATTTACAATAACGGTGGCGGCACCAGCAAGAACTGACCCATCATTCGCGGCTTCGATGGTAGCCTCCAACTCCATGGAAGCTGAGGAGCCGCCCTTGTCAGCGCCTTTGCCTTTCAAAACCAACGATTTGTTGGCAACGTCCATGGATAGGATCTCGACCTCACCACCAAATTGCGCGGTTGCAGGGCCCACTTTGATCTTAACTGAGCCCTTATACGAGTTGTCCCCTGTCTTTTCACCCAAGCTTGCGCCCGGCATGCAAGAGGCGATGGATTCGAGGTCGGAGAGAACAGCCCACGCATGTTGCGCGGGCACTCCAAGCTCGTAACGCTTATCTAATTTAACTTCCAAGAAATTCTCCTACAGCTGAACGCCCTCTTCCTTCAATTTTTTCCAGACTCGANAAGACGTATGGGGCATATCCATGTGTGTCACGCCGAGGTGTGCAAATGCATCAACCACTGCTGAGTTAAAAGTTGGGATTGAGCCGACGTGNGGAGATTCGGCNACACCTTTTGCACCNATTGGGTGATGNGGTGAGGGCGTGANCGTATANTCNGTCTCCCAAGTAGGCGTCTCAACNGCCGTCGGCAAGAAATAATCCATCANGGTGTTGCCCATNAGATTACCTTGCTCGTCGAATGGCATCTGCTGACCCATAGCGACCGCAAAACCCTCAGTCAATCCACCGTGGATTTGGCCATCGATGATCATCGGATTGATTCGCGTTCCACAGTCGTCAAGCGCGTAGAAACGACGGATTGATGATTCGCCTGTGCCTTTGTCGATGTCTACGACACACAGGTAAATACCGAAGGGATAGGTGAAATTTGGCGGATCGTAGTAATGAACGGCCTCAAGACCCGGCTCCAGGCCCTCGGGTGGCAGGTTATAGGCAGCCCATGCAATATCCGCCATTGTCTTAAAATGCTCCTCGTTGCCTCGAACCTTAAACCGATCGATTTCCCAGTCCAGATCTCCCTCTGCAACTTCTAGGAGGTGCGCCGCGATTTTTTTCGCTTTCGCATGGATTTTTCGCGCAGCCATCGCGATCGCAGCACCAGCCACTGGGGTCGAACGAGATCCATAGGTACCGAGACCATAGGGCGCCGTTGACGTATCTCCCTCCTCAACCTGAACTACTTCACTCGGAATGCCCAACTCGCTCGCAATAATTTGCGCATAAGTGGTCTGGTGGCCTTGGCCCTGGGTGATCGTTCCCATCCGCGCGATAGCGCTTCCGGTTGGGTGGATGCGGATTTCACACGAGTCAAACATGCCAACCCCGAGGATGTCACATATCTTGCTTGGCCCTGCCCCCACGACTTCAGTAAAAGTAACAAGACCGATCCCCATCAGTGTCGGACAGTTTGGATCGTTCCGTTTCTGCTCTTGCTCGGCGCGTAATGCTTTGTAATCTACTGCATCCAGCACCTTCTCTAGTGCAGTATGGTAGTCGCCTGAATCATATTCAAACCCAAAAGCGCTGGTGTATGGGAACTGCTCCTTCCGTATAAAATTCTTTCTCCGAATTTCGGCCTTATCCATATCCAGCTTTTGTGCGAGAACATCAACCATGCGCTCGATCAAGTACACCGCCTCGGTGACCCGGAAAGAGCAGCGATACGCTACGCCCCCAGGGGCCTTGTTCGTATAAACACCCTTCACACTACAGTGGGCGGCTGGGATATCGTAACTACCTGAACAGATGTGGAACAGACCAGCCGGAAACTTCGTGGGGTCGGCACAGGCGTCAAAAGCACCATGATCGGCTACCACATCGACTTTCAACCCGAGAATTTTTCCGTCTTCTGTCGCTGCCAAATGGCCATCCATGTGGTAGTCACGAGCGAACGCTGTCGTCGATATATTCTCTATACGATCTTCCGACCACTTAACGGGTCGACCCAACACGATTGACGAAACGATCGCACAAACATAGCCGGGATAAACTCCAACCTTATTCCCGAACCCACCACCGATATCTGGGCTTATAATGCGAACCTTTGATTCGGGGACACCGCTTAACATGGAGACAACTGTTCTCACCACGTGTGGAGCTTGAGAGGTCATCCACGTTGTTAGCTCGCCTTTGACTGGGTCAAAGCTTGCAACACAGCCGCAGGTCTCGAGTGGGCATGGGTGGACGCGTGGGTAATGCATGTGTTGCGATACCGTTACTGGTGCGTTTGCGAACGCATCATCAGCCGCAGACTTGTCGCCTGCCTCCCATGTGAAGATGTGATTATGGTGATCCCTAGGTCCGTGTGCACCCTCAGTTTTCCCCGCCAAATCCTCTCGTAACACCGGCGCATCAGGCTCAAGCGCTTTATAAGGATCGATCACAACCGGAAGCTCTTCGTATTCAACCTCTACCGCCTCAACAGCATCTGCTGCGATGTAGCGGTCATCAGCAATAACGATAGCCACTTCCTGCATTTGAAAATGTACTTTTTCGTCAGCAAGAACCGCTGCCACATCTCCTGCGAGGGTCGGCATCCAATGAAGATTCAACGGCTTAAGGTCGTCGGCCGTTAAAACAGCGTGGACTCCAGGGATTGCCATCGCTGGGTCTTTATTGATTTTCTTGATTCGTCCGTGCGCCACGGGTGAGCGAACGATATCCATATGAAGCATGCCAGGGAGTTTAATATCGTCACAGTACTGGCCTTTACCTTGGATAAATCGCGCATCTTCTTTACGGAGACGGGAATCACCCATCCCCTGCAGTTCAGTTTTACGCTCTTCTAGTGTTTTAACTGGTGCGTTCATGTGTCCTCCAGATCAGGCTGTCGCTGATTCTTTTTGTTGTAATTTGGCAGCTGCTGACTTCACTGCCTTAACAATGTTTTGATATCCGGTACAACGGCAGAGATTTCCGCTCAAACCGATTCGAATCTCGTCTTCGGTTGGGTTGGGATTATCTTGAAGTAACCGATACGAAGTCATCAGCATCCCGGGCGTGCAATATCCGCACTGTAGCCCGTGCTCTTCATAAAACGCTTCTTGCACAGCGTGAAGCACTCCCCCGTTGGCAAGACCCTCTACCGTCTTAACCTCACAACCGTCACATTGGACCGCGAGATGTGTACATGCCTTGACGCTTTCTCCATCAATATCCACTGTGCACACTCCACATTGACTGGTTTCACAGCCGATGTGCGCACCGGTCAGGTTCATCTGCTCTCTTAAAAAATGGACAAGTAACGTCCGGCTATCTACCAGTTGCTCGATTTCTTGACCATTGAGGTTCATTTTCACAATTTGCTTTGCCATTTTTTTCTTCCTAACTTGCTTTTGCCAGCGCTTCGTTTATCGCGCGCTGAACCATTTGTCCTGCCATCGCTGTTTTATATTCAGCGTCACCTCGAAGGTCTTCCGCCGGCTCGCAGATCTCCATCGCCTTCGCCGCGGCCTGACGAATCAGGTCGTCGTTGATCCTTTGTCCCACAAGAATGGATTCTGCATCGTGAGCTCTAAGCGCAGTGGGTCCTAAATTTGTAAGCGTAATTCTGATGTGAGAGACAGAACCACTACTTAATGCAACAACGACCGCGCAAGCAGCGGTCGCCCAGTCACCCGTCTTTCTCTTCAGCTTTTTGTACGCGTATCCAGCACCCTGAGGGAACGCTTTCATAGTGATTTCAGTAAGAATTTCAGTCTCTTCTAAGGCGGTCCAATAGGTACCAAGGAAAAACTCACTAGCGGGAACTTGCCGCGTTCCGTTGGGCCCCACAAGTGTCATAATTGCATCACATGCCAACGCGAGCGCAGGGTGATCATTCGCTGGGTCCCCGTGCGCGATATCCCCTCCAATGGTCCCACGATTTCGTACTTGTGGGTCCGCTATGTTTCTGGCTGCTTCCGGAAGGAGTGGGACTTTCTCATTCAACACTGGATCTGCGATAACCGCCTTTTCAGACGTCATGGCACCGATAACTATGTCATCGCCAATCACTCGAACGCCCTTCAACTCGGGGATGCGGTTGATGTCAACAAGATGCTCGGGCTCTGCGAAACGCAGTTTCATCATGGGCAATAAACTGTGACCGCCAGCCAAAATTTTCGCCTCGGAGCCGAGGCTGGAAAGTAGCCCTACCGCCTCTTGGACAGATGATGGGCGATGATATTCAAAGCTAGGAGGTATCATGGGTGTCTCCGTTAATTATCTTGATTTGGAGACCGTCGAGGATTGAACTTAACTGTTCCGATTAAAGCATCCGTACTGAAATCCCGAAGATCACCGACCAACGTAGTATGCATAGCTTTGTTGAAAAAACAAGGTCATGAAAATACATTACTAGCTAGTGATTTAGGTTTTGTATGCAGGGCAAGTTTAATGGACGAGATTAAATTAACGAGAGTCGGTCGTTACAAAATCGCTTGGGACCGATGCGACGACATAACCAGTCGAAATACAACAGAGCAAGCCGACACGGAAAAACTCAGGCGCCTCTCAGAACTCGGTGAGCAGTTTAAGAAAGCGAAAAAGCGTGGAAATCAGTGACTGAGAACTCGGGACGAGCTATCAACAATAATTTCAGTCGACTTTCTAGTAAATTAAACTCGCGTGTGCGGTGTTTGCTGCGCCGCCACCGCTCTCGAGCACCGCGGACCTCTGCTCGCCTCACTGAATACGAAATTTAATATTACCGACAACTCCTGCTTTTTTATTGCGGTGCTCTGCACGGCTTGTAACTCAACGTTCTGTGTATTAGCGACACGCCCTTTCGGAAAGAGATGACCATCATGTATTTGCTCATGGCCCTCCTTTACTCACCTGCGTGGTTCAAAAACCTGAAATTCGGAAATCGTTCTCAATTTGTTGGCTCAGCTCGGTTTAAGTTAGAGGAAGTCACACGCTGATCCCAACAATTAATTAGCCTTTGACTGATTCAGGACTCCCTCAATAAATTCAGCCGACGACCCATAGTTTTCGTAGCAGTTGGTGACATTGCTGATTCGGCTATCCGTGCTACTTGTCGGAAACCCAACTCGGGTCATGGCGGTCTTCAAACCATCGATCACCGCAGCATAGCTTTCATTGGCCTCCTCACGCACACGGAGTATGGCAACGCAATCTGCGATGCTTTCATTCATCAGATGCTCAAAGCTATTGCGCGGNGGATGTGGTTGATCNATATGACCGACTTGGTGGTGTGCGCATTCATGAAAATCCACNAANCTNTGAAAAGCGGGCGTCGCTTTNTCNTAGTTCATCCGGTAAATCACAGGNTTTCCATCGGTGTCTCGATTGGCCATGCCAGCAGCAACTTGGCCCTGTAACCCTGATCGTAAAATGAACGACACAGGCTCACCTTGGTTGTTCGAGCAACTGGGTGGTGTCACCACCGCATGCGTGACCTCGGCCATCGTTAATGGGCTAGACGTCATGATCAGGAGAGATAGACACATTACTTGGTAAGTTCGTTGTAACCGTCGCATCATTTTTGACTCCACTTATATCTTGCATTTGTTATCGGGGCTCACTCGAAAGAAATCCAGAGTTAGCATCAATATGACCTTTACTTTTGTCTCTGCGTTGCCATTACTTATATCAGACTCTCAAACAATAATATGGATGACTATTCCAATGATTCGTGGACTCATCGCCCCGGTACTCTCGCCATTCAAAGACGACCTAACGTTTGATCAACCGAGATTCAATGACCTTGCTAAGGAATTATTAAGCTCAGGATGCTCAGGACTCGCCCCATTCGGAACTACGGGAGAAGCCCTTTCCATCAGTGCAGAAGAGCGGAGACTGGGTCTCGACCGCTTGATCGCCTCAGGCATTGATCCATCGGTTGTGATCCCAGGAACTGGTCTGTGTAACCTGCCTGAATCCGTCGCACTATCACAACATGCGGTGGACTTAGGATGCGAAGGCGTCATGGTCTTACCGCCGTTCTATATCAAGGGTATTTCTGACGAAGGCTTACTCCGCTTCTACGATGAGTTCATCGATCGCGTCAATCGGCCGAACCTGAGAATTTATCTCTACCACATCCCTCAAGTTTCTTGTGTGGCCCTAACAATCAGCTTAGTCAACACATTACGTCAACGCTATCCATCGGTCGTTGTTGGAATCAAAGACAGCTCTGGGGATTGGGATAACACCAACACGCTGTTGGCGATGGATGACTTCATTGTCTATCCAGGATCTGAGCTTCCCCTAGTCGATGCAATGAAGCTCGGTGCACCGGGTTGCATCTCAGCGACAGCCAACCTGAACTCAACACCGATCGCAGAGGTCATTCGTGCTTGTGAGGACCAAAATTGGGACGACGCGACTCGATTACATCAGTCGGTCGTCCAAACGCGGAAGGTGTTTCAGAATTACGCACCGATTCCTGCACAGAAAGCATTGCTGTCTGAGATCACAAATCTCGAATCCTGGCGAAATGTCAGACCACCACTCGTTGCATTAACCAAAGATAAAACTCAACAGTTGCGAGATGCTTTGCATGGCGTCGATTCAGATTAAGGGTTGATCTTGGTATGAATGAGAGCAATACGATCGAACCAAACTCGACAACAAGGTCTATCAGGGGGACATTCGATGCTTTCTCTTAAAAAAAAGATTGTCGCAATTACCGGAATCGGATCACCTGATCACCCTAAAGGAAATGGACGAGCGATCGCTGAGTTGTTCGCCGCACAAGGTGGCTTCATCGAGGGCTTGGATATCCAAGAGAACGAGGGGCAGAGAACGACAAGAGCCATCTTAAGCGCGGGCGGCTGGTGCAATCTGACCGTTGGCGATGTGACAGATGAAGCCATGGTCAACGCATGGATCGAAGCCATCATCTCAGAACATGGACGGCTCGATATCTTGGTCAATAATGTTGGCCAATCCGAACGCCTGTCTCCAGAAAGCGTCGATAGCGCTGTGTGGAAAGCACAGATCGATCTGAATTTGAATAGCGCAATGATGACCTGTAGGGCGACCATCCCGCATATGGTCGAACAAGGCGGCGGCGTGATTTTAAATGTATCCTCGATAGCAGCTTCCCGATACCTCGGGAAACCACAAATCGCCTACAGTGCAGCCAAAGCCGCATTGCAGCAGTACACAAAAACATCAGCCATCATCCTCGCCCGACAGCAAATCCGTATGAATTGTATTCAAGCTGGATTAATGCATACCGCGATGGTTCAGCGAATGGCTGAAAAGTATGCGGACGGCGATTACGAGGGCTTTGTTAAGAAGAGGCACGAGCAAGTGCCAATGGGCCGAATGGGAACAGCACAAGACGTCGCCCATGCTGCGTTATTTCTCGTCTCAGATGAGGCGAGCTACATCACGGGCACCGAGCTTGTGGTCGATGGTGGCGTGACCGCCAGTATTCCATCTTAGGCTCGACTCAATCATCGAAGCTCCAACGGAGACACTTCAAAAAAACCTTGTCATAGCGATCGTCGGATTTCGTCCTTGCAAGAAATTTTTCAAAAATCTAATCATTGGTTATATTTGTCGGCATCATCAGGNTGNNATCTAGNCAACACGCACNGGTTTAATTACTTGAGAAGATTACGGATTGGTAGAACGTGATTTGTACAGTAACGCTTTTAGAGGACTTGAGTGGTTCGCACAATCTCATTGAATGCGATTTCGCAACACTATCGAGGTCATCAAATAGGGATGTTGCGTTTGTTATCAATCAAGGTGGGTTGCTCTTAACAGATGACCAAATACTGAACACCGGCTTGACTGCCACTCACAAGCTGAAGCGCGGTGAACCTGTCTGGTTCGTCGAGACGTTGACTAAAGGATCAAAGAGTCCTCAATTTAAAAATATCGGTGACATATCGTTGTTTGAGGTCAAGGGAACAGATATCAGACAAGCAGTCGAACAGTCAGGCTTCTTATCCAAAGAAATTATCAGATACAGTATCGCCAGACTGTACGGGCGGAATCAGTCAAGACGAAACTTTACCTTCGAAGACGCGCTTTACCAATCGAAGGACGAAATTGACCGGGTTTATTTTAAGCGAGGTGACGTCATTTTTGACTGGGGCGATAAATCTGATGCAATCTTTTTAATCGTTGATGGCCAGGTGTCAGTGCGAACTTTAAAAAACCGAAGCTTCGCTCTATTG
>PAFS01000031.1 GCA_002705325.1 Gammaproteobacteria bacterium
TCTCGCACCGTTCCGAAAAATCGTCCCGGACCTGGGCGGCCTCGATCTATCACCGATTCTCTTGTTTGTCGCAATTAACCTACTTGAGGCGATAGTGATTCGCGGTCNNGCGCGTGCGATGGGATTATCGCANACCNTTGCCCAATTCTTTGTTGGAATCGGTTGATGTCGCANTCNCTCGGGGTGGTCACCCCCGAATTGATCTCCTTTGAGAAACCACTGCNGCTTGAANGTGGTCAGACGTTANCGCGTTATGATCTGATGATCGAAACCTACGGCAGTTTAAACGCGGACAAATCCAATGCGGTTTTGGTATGTCATGCCTTAAGTGGTGATCACCACGCCGCTGGATACCACGAATCAGAATCTAATAAGCCTGGATGGTGGAATTACTATATCGGCCCGGGTAAATGTATCGATACCGACCGATTTTTTGTTGTCAGNCTCAATAATCTNGGAGGCTGTTCGGGGTCTACAGGTCCTTTGTCGATCAATCCCGANACCGGTAAAGCCTATGGACCCGTGTTTCCGGAAGTCACGGTGCTTGACTGGGTGCATGCGCAAGCGCGNCTNGCGGATCACTTGGGGATTCACAAATTTGCTGCGATTGTTGGCGGGTCACTTGGAGGGATGCAAGCACTGCAATGGTCAATCACCTATCCAGACCGGCTCGAATCTGCGGNCNTTATTGCCGCCGCACCCCGATTGACCGCGCAAAATATNGCGTTCAATGAAGTCGCACGACAAGCAATTATGCGAGATCCGAATTTCNTTGACGGAAACTATGCCGACCATGATGTCATTCCAGCATCCGGCGTTGGATTGGCAAGGATGGTCGGACATATTACTTACCTGTCTGATATCTCGATGGGTGAGAAATTTGGCCGAAACCTTCCCCGTGAGGATCGTGATGCTGAGGGCGTCAACTTCGCTGTTGAACAATATCTTCGCTACCANGGTAAACAATTCAGTGGCCGTTTTGACGCCAACACGTACATATTGATGACTCGTGCGCTCGATTACTTCGATCCCACTCTGAATGAATCCANCGCTTTGTCTCAAGTGCTGAGCGAGACACGTTGTAAGTTTCTGNTCCTATCATTCACCACTGACTGGCGTTTTTCACCGTCCCGTTCTGAGGAAATTGTGGATGCGTTGATTCAGGCTGGTAAACCCGTCAGTTATGCACGACTCGAGTCTGCGCACGGTCATGATGCCTTCCTCATCCCCGATGCAACCTACGAACGACTGTTCAANGCATTTATGAGTCGCGTCCACGCTGATCTGGGGGGGGCGTCGTGATTTCGCACTCTTACCGCATTCCAGATTGGNTCGACNATAATGCTCGTGTTCTCGATCTNGGCTGTGGCGACGGTCGGTTGCTCGCCCAANTGGTTGAGACACATGCGATTCATGCGCTCGGTCTGGAATTGGAGCCAGATAAAATCGCAATCTGCCTCGATTTGGGCCTCAGTGTCATCCAACAAGACTTGAATCGAGGTCTCTCAAACTTCAATGACCAGCAGTTTGACACCGTCATCATGACGCAAACGTTGCAGGCGATCCGTCGGCCGGATCTCGCTTTGTCTGAAATGCTCCGTGTCGGCCGAGAAGCGATCGTGACATTTCCAAACTTTGCCTACNTNAGGAACCGTATTCAGTTGGGTTTGGCAGGCCATATGCCCGTCAACCCACAGCTTCCGAATCCATGGTACGACACACCAAATATTCACCTGTCCACATTCCGGGACTTCGAAGAACTTTGTCAGACACTGGGGATTCAGATTCTAGATAAAGATACGTCGAATCTATCGGGCAATCGCACTTGGCTTGGAACAGTTTGGCCCAATCTCTTTGGGGAAGTTGCTGTCTACAGACTCACCAAGGAGNCCTAATGCGCNANTTGATCATCGTCCTTTTGTGCTGTTGGACCNTCGGTACTAACGCCACTGAAATAGTCAGGGAACAAGGATTTGAGGTACANGTTCAGCCCTTCCCATCAACATTTTTAATGCAGGATGTTGCTTCTACATACGGCTTTGAACGTAGTCGTCGTCAGGCACTGATCAACGTTGTCGTGTTGAAAATTCAGCCAGATGGACAAGCGCGGGGGGCNGNGGTGGCTGCTGTGACTGGATTTTCAAAAAATCTGCTCGGACAAACGCAAACTCTCACGTTTCGTGAAATTGATGAGGGTGATGATGCCATCTATTACCTCGCGCCTTTGCGTGTGAGTAGCGAAGAAGAAATTGAGATAGTGCTTGAAGTCACTCCCGTCAATACCCGAGCGATCGATGTCAACTTTAAGCACAGAGTCTATGTGGACTGATGACAAGCTGGTGTTAGCCAGTGGCAACCAAGGAAAGCTTCGTGAGTTCTCAAAACTCTTTTCGGATTTTGGAACTACCGTCATTCTTCAGAGTGATGTTCATGTCGAGTCACCAGAAGAAACCGGGCTCAGTTTCATCGAAAACGCACTGCTAAAAGCCCGCCATGCATCAGCGATCACAGAACTTCCGGCTTTAGCGGATGATTCCGGACTTGTGATTCCAGCGCTTGATGGTGCTCCCGGACTCTATTCGGCACGCTTCGCCGGGAGCAATGCGTCAGACCAAGAGAATCTGACCCTGCTACTGAATCGAATGAGAGATCTCACCGGTGTCAGTCGNCGAGGACATTATATTTGTGCGCTGGCCCTTGTTCGTCATGCANNCGATCCCGATCCGATTGTAGTCATCGGTCGATGGCACGGACACATTATTGACTCACCCCGTGGAGAGGGTGGATTTGGTTATGATCCGATTTTTCTCCCAGATGGGCTCCATCAGACGGCTGCTGAGCTCGACTCAGAAATCAAAAATCAGCAAAGCCATCGCGGACTCGCCGTCATCGAACTCAAATCGCTTCTCAGTTGAATTCTTTACCTCGCGCGCTCTACATTCACATCCCATGGTGCATTCAGAAGTGCCCTTACTGTGATTTTAATAGCCATGAACAAGCAAATCCTGACTTCGCCGGATATGGACGCGCATTAGTTCGTGATCTCAACGCTGATCTTGAGCGCTATGGATCAATCCCATTCGTTTCGTTGTTCTTTGGCGGAGGCACCCCAAGCCTTTTTCCACCGCAACACCTCGAACCACTCTTTCAGCGACTCAGAGATCTTGATCTAGTCTCCGATCACACTGAAATTACTCTCGAAGCGAATCCGGGGACTTTAGACTTAGGGCACCTCAGTGGCTATCGCGATTTAGGCATNAATCGTCTTTCGATCGGTGTTCAAAGCTTTAACGAAGACGTTCTCAAGGCACTTGGACGGATTCATGATCGAGACCAAGCTGTGACAATGATCGAGCGTGCAAAAGTCATTGGCTTCGACCGGCTTAATGTTGACCTCATGCATGGAACTCCCGGTCAAACACCCCTGATTGCGCAAGAAGATCTCAACATAGTCCGTGATCTCGAAATTGACCACCTGTCTTGGTATCAACTGACCATCGAACCAAATACTGCTTTTTACTCAAAACCACCCAACCTTCCGAAGGAAGAAATTCTGGATATCACAGAGGCTATTGGGGAGGAGATGATCGATTCGATGGGCCTTGAGCACTATGAAGTGTCTGCGTTTGCAAAACCAGGCGAAGAGGCCAAACATAACCTGAATTACTGGGAGTTCGGCGATTATCTTGGCATTGGCGCTGGTTCCCACGGGAAAATCACAAACGCACGCGGATTCATACGCACGCAACGGACGAAACAGCCATCCAATTATCTTGCCCGCACTGATTGTCATGCAACTGAACATCCGCTGTCAGATCGTCATTTAGGTGCTGAATGTTTGATGAATGGCCTTCGATTGAAGTCAGGAATCTCATATGCATATTTTCAAGAGAGAACCGGGCTTGATCCCGTTGAATTTCGGGCGGCACATCTGATCGAAGCCGACCGACTTCAGCTACTCAAACAGGGGCGTTTTCGAGCATCCGAACTTGGGTGGCGCCACCTCAATCGTATTTTAGAGATGCTGATCTGAGGCCTTTCGCTCGTAAACAAGATCAAAAACCTCGTGACCCAATCGCTCACCACGTGTTTCAAATTTGGTGATCGGCCGACGCGCTGGCCGTGGAACAAAATCTCCATTTTCAGAGGTATTATGCCAAGCAGCCGTTTGGCTAAACATTTCAACCATCCACTCAGCATACGGAGCCCAATCGGTCGCCAAATGACAAAACCCACCCAAACGCACGCGATGTGCAATCAGGTTGATGAATTGGAGCTGCACGAGACGTCNTTTGTGATGACGTTTTTTGTGCCATGGATCCGGAAAATAAATTTGTACGCCTTCAAGCGACTGTGGCCCTAATCCGTCCGACAAAACTTCAACCGCATCCTCGCATATGACACGGAGATTCGTGACACCTGCTTTTTTCGCCTCGTTCATCAGGCGCCCCACGCCCGGCTTATGGACCTCGACACCCACAAAATCACGATTGGGTTCGTTCAACGCTTGGCTTAACAATGAATCCCCCATGCCAAAGCCAATCTCAAAAACGACCGGGGCATCCCGACCAAATGTCTCTCGAAGATCAAGTCGCTGATGTTGGCAAACAAGCCCATACTCATCCCATAGAGTCTGATACGCCTTATCTTGCGCTTCTGTCATCCGACCTGCGCGCAACACAAAACTCCGAATCGTTAGTTTCTTCGCTTCGTCGATCATCCAATCAAACCGGTCTCAGGGCTTGAAGCATCTGCATAACGTTTTCTTAGCATCCGTCCTGCCTCATAGGCAAGACGTCCACTTTCAATGGCAAGTCGCATTGCGCGAGCCATTTTGACTGGGTCTTTGGCCTCGGCAATTGCGGTATTCATCAAAACCCCCTCACAGCCGAGCTCCATTGCCACCGTCGCATCCGATGCGGTACCGACACCGGCATCAACAATGACGGGCACTTTCAGTTGTTCAAGAATTTCCCGAATATTGTACGGATTTTGCAGTCCAAGGCCTGACCCAATCGGCGCGCCAAGTGGCATCACAGCAACACAACCGATTGCTTCAAGTTCAATTGCGATTAACGGATCGTCGGACGTATATACCATGACCTCGAAGCCATCATCGACGAGCGTCCGCGCGGCGCTCAATGTCTCGACCACATCCGGATACAGTGTCCGGGACTTTGAGATGACTTCAAGCTTGACAAGGCTATGGCCATCCAATAACTGCCGTGCAAGACGGCAAGTCCGAACCGCATCATCCGCCGTATGACACCCTGCGGTGTTTGGTAGAAGGGTGTAGCGATCCGGAGAGATCACATCCAGCAGGTTTGGCCCATTTGGATTTTGGCCAAGATTTGTTCGGCGCACGGCCATTGTCACTACATCAGCGCCACTTGCCTCAATTGCACGGCCCGTTTCACCCAAATCACGGTATTTTCCAGTGCCCACCAGTAGTCTGGATTTCAGCGTATATGAACCCACTTGAATTGTGTCTGTCACTTAACCTCCTCCGATGGCATGCACGATCTCGAGTACATCACCATCTTCTAATATGACATCAGAAAATTGCGATTTTGGGACAATATCGCCATTTCGCTCAACGGCAATTCGGCGACCCAGTAACGACTTGTTGAACAGATAACTCTCAAGGCTTTGAGACTCGATTTGTTCAACCTCACCATTCACCGATATTTGCATGCTTTTTCCCTGAATAAAAAAGGCCGCGTGAGCGGCCTTTTTTAAAAAACACACGTTCGTCTGTTAAGCAACGAGCGCTGTTTTCACCTTCTTCATCGCATTCTTCTCGAGTTGACGAATACGCTCCGCAGAGACATTATACTTGCCCGCAAGCTCATGAAGCGTTGCTTTTTCATCCGACAACCAACGACTCGCCAAAATATCTTTACTCCGATCATCCAAATCAGACAATGCAGAGTACAAACGATCGGTGGAATCTTGCGTCCAGTCCTGCTTTTCCAAAATTTGAGCTGGATCCGCATCCGAGATTTCGAGATATTGTGCCGGCGCTAGAGAAAGATCATCGTCGTCATCCGAGTAGCCATCAAACGCCATATCTTGAGCAGCAAGCCGGCCCTCCATCTGGCGAACAACGTCTTCGCTGACGCCCAAGTCGTTTGCAACACTTTTCACTTCTTCTGCAGTGAACCAAGCCAGTTTTTTCTTGGCACTTCTTAAGTTGAAGAACATCTTGCGCTGGGCTTTGGTGGTCGCAACTTTGACAATCCTCCAGTTTTTCAAAATGTATTCGTGCATCTCTGCTTTGATCCAATGCACAGCAAACGAGACCAAGCGAACACCCATTTCAGGATTGAACCGCTTCACTGCTTTCATCAGACCAACGTTACCTTCCTGGATCAGATCTGCCTGTGGCAACCCATAACCAGAATAGCTGCGCGCAATGTGCACCACGAAACGCAGATGCGACATAACCAAAGAACGAGCAGCATCAAGATCGTTGTCGTAATACAACCGATCAGCAATTTCCTTTTCCTCTTCCGCGGTCAAAATTGGAATTTGACTGACTGCCTGAATGTAGGCCTCAATCTGACCGCCTGGAAGTAATACTTCGACAGGTAAATTTGATTTTTTTGGCACAAAACACCTCATTTCAGCTAGCGCATTCATTTATAACTTCGCCGACCTCCCTGTTTAGCCTTTGGTCTAAGTATATAGACAGCATAATTCTATTTTAGTTCCAATGCGCCGTAAATCGAATGCGATTGAGGCCTTTTTGTCATCAATGAAGGGCCTTCAATCGTCGACTGACAGCGCGCTCTGCACCAACCCAACTAGCCAGCACTGCAATCAATGCAACACCAATCAGTATCCGACCATCCATGGGAAAATTTGTAAGCCGGGTATCCAAGGCTTCCAAATTTGATGCGAAGACCGAGGACAGTACCTCATTTAGTAAGGTAATCACAAGACATGCAATCAATCCGGCTAACACACCAAGAATTGTTGCTCTGTAAAGATACGGTCGCCTGATAAACCGTCGAGATGCGCCAAGCAGGGTATACAGTTCAATGCGTCGACGATCATCAACCACATCAGCCGCCGCAACCAAGAATACAGCCATCAAAACGCCGATNATTGTCAGTGCAGATAAGCCAATCCCCAAAAAACCCAACATCTCAACAAGCGACGCGTATTGGATCCGTGTGGAAGGGTAGTAACGTAAAGAGAGTACACGCTGATCTGATGTTAATTTTTCAATCATTTGATTTTCACTCGCCCCACCGCCTTGCATGGTAAATTTCAATCGAAGAGCATCAGGCAATGGATTGTTGGTCTTCAAGTCTGCAATCGGTCCAAGACCATCTTGCGAACTCAATTGTTCAAGTGCTGCACTTCGTGGCACAAATACAACCTCATCGGCTGATGGCATCTCAGAGAGTGAGCGCTCTAAATCGATGCGTGCCTCAACATCTAGATCTTGTTTTAGAAAAACAATCGCCTCACTGCGAACAGCATCCTCTGGCACCAGCGAGGCCATCCCAATCCAGATTTGCGCGAGCCATCCCGGAATCGCAAGCAAAATTCCCAATAGGCAGACCAAGACAATGAACTGCGTAAATCGATCCGACGTTCGCTGCCAAGCGTTCGAGACAGCCTGCGTATGATCCCGAAGCCAACGGTTCAACAATTTGTCCCCATTCCATCAGAGACAAGAGACCCTTTTTCGATGACTAACCGTCGAAATGGTAACGACTCAACTACCGCGCGTTCGTGCGTGGCGACCAAGATGGTGACGCCCAATTGTTGAAATTGGGTAAACATCCGCATCACGCGTGCCGAAAGCTCTGGATCAAGGTTTCCTGTTGGCTCATCAGCCACTAATAAGGCAGGTCGATGCACGATTGCCCGTGCAATACCGACGCGTTGTTGCTGACCACCGGAGAGTACGCGAGGCCTCGCGGTCGCTTGGTCCGATAAGTCAACTCGAGACAGTGCTGCTTTCACTCGTTTTGGTATCTCTGATTCGCTAAATCCAGAAATACGAAGCGGTAATGCAACATTATCGTAAACAGACAAGTCGTCTTCCAAATTGGGATCCTGGAAGACCACACCAACACGTCGTCGATAACGTGCCAGCTTTTCGCCCGATAGTGTTGATAAATCGGTCCCCGCAACGCGAACAACACCAGACGATGCGGTCTCAAAACCGAGGATGAGCCGCAGTAATGTCGACTTGCCCGCTCCAGAGTGACCAGTCAGAAACGCCATCTCACCAGGCGCGAGGCGNAANTTCACATTAGAGAGCGCTTCGCGTTGTCCATCNTATACTTTGGCAACGCTCTCAAACTCAATCACTCAGGCGCCTCCGAGAANATNGCGTCAACGAACGATACTGCATCAAATGCACGCAAATCTNCAGCTTTTTCNCCAAGACCGACATAACGGATTGGGAGACCAAACTCACGGGCAAGCGCAAATACGATGCCGCCTTTCGCAGTGCCATCGAGCTTTGTGAGAACCAAACCTGTCGGCCGAATTGCTTTCGAAAATTCTCGCGCCTGGCTGATCGCATTTTGGCCTGTGCCCGCGTCCAATACCAGCAACACTTCATGCGGCGCTCCGATATCGAGCTTGCCAAGCACCCGCCCGATCTTCTCGAGTTCATTCATCAAATTTGCTTTATTTTGAAGCCGTCCTGCGGTGTCCGCCAAAACGATATCAGTCCCTCGGGCCTTCGCTGATTCACAAGCGTCATAAAGAACCGATGCCGAATCCGCACCGGTGTCTTGAGCAATCACAGGAATCCCATTGCACTCACCCCAGGTTTTCAACTGCTCAACAGCTGCTGCACGGAATGTGTCGCCTGCGGCAAGTAATATCGAGCGCTCATCTGCTTGATAACGATGAGCGAGCTTACCGATAGTCGTCGTTTTACCAACGCCATTCACGCCAATCATCAAAATCACATGTGGTGAATTCACACTCTCATCCACAGTCAGTTCTGATGCCGTCAGAGTGGATGCCAGGATTTCCTTTAAGAGCTTAACCAAGCCTTCTGGATCTGAAATACCTTCCTGCTTCGAGCGCTCCTCAAGCGACTCTAAAACCCAGTCTGTCGTCTCGACACCCACGTCAGACGATAGCAGGATCACTTCNAGATNCTCTCGGATCTCTTNATCGAAACCGCCACTAAACAAACTTTTGAGACTGCTTGATAACTGGGAGCGTGACCGAGNCAATGCACTAAAGAANCTCACCGGCTCAGCGACTTCACTNATGGCAGGAGTATCTGTCACCTCTGGTGCACTGTCCTGTGTCTGTGCAGGTTGCTCCGGCGTTTNTTTCTTTCGCNCGAGCACAAACCAAACGATGAGTGCAGTGAATGCAGCAACTCCGATAAGTAGAAGTGGATCGAATGTCATAGCAATTGGAAACCCTAAAAATCGTGAGACGAGATGATAACATTTGCGAATGAAGAGAGAGATGAACAAACGTAAAGCCCTCACGGGCGTTCGCATTATCGGTGGAGCACTCAAACGCTCTAAAATCGACGTGTTAGAACGTGAAGGCTTAAGACCCACTCCAGATCGAGTCCGTGAAACTCTGTTCAATTGGCTCATGCCGGCACTGCCTGGTGCCATCGTCATCGATTGTTTCGCAGGGAGTGGCGTGCTTGGTTTGGAGGCACTGTCACGCGGTGCTGCACGATGCACATTTATCGAGAAAGACAGGGCAGTTACTAATCAACTGCAAAACAATCTTGATCGATTCCAGCTCACATCTCAGGCGGACGTCACGCAGGCTGACGTATTCCAAGTCGCAGAAGAAATACTCCAAGAAGCCGATATTATCTTTGCAGATCCTCCATTCCACCAAGGGANGAGTCAGCTCTTTCTGACTTGGATTCGCGATAAAGTTCAGCCAGACTCTCGTCTCGTCATTGAGCACGAGCGAAATCAAGACTTGGATCTACAGGGATTCGAGGTCATCAGGGAACTAAAAGCAGGCATTGATTGGCTGCGTTTATTGAGACGAACATCATGACTATTGCCGTCTATCCAGGAACATTTGATCCAATCACCAACGGGCACATCCACGTGGTTGAGCGCGCGGCGCGCATCTTTGACCGAGTGATTGTTGGAGTCGCCGGGTCGACACATAAAACGCCTATGTTTGATCTTAATATGCGGGTGGATCTGGCAAAACAGTCGCTCGAGCATCTGGATAATGTAGAAATCCGAGGGTTTCACACCTTGCTTGCCAATTTTGCGCAAGCGGTTGGCGCTCGCGTTCTGCTCCGTGGATTACGTGCTGTCGCAGACTATGAGTACGAACTACAACTTGCCAATTTGAATAAGCAGCTCGCACCAGAACTCGAAAGTCTATTCTTAACGCCAGTCGAACATNACAGCTTTATTTCGTCGACATTGGTCAAAGAAGTGGCTCGCCTCGATGGTCAGGTTGAAGCGTTTGTCCCCCAGCCTGTCGCAACAGCNTTAAAAGATCACTTCAATCATTAACGCTGACAATGACTACAAAAATAGCTGTTTCGACCCCCAATCACCCGACTCTGAATCAACCCATCACATCGGTGGCATCGCTCACCAACTCGACCGTATACCATTAATGTTTGTTGAAAATAGCCTGGTTCGCCTTGGCCATTTACAAAATCNCGAAGTGTTGTACCACCCGATTCNATNGCTCGTGCCAGCACGTTTTTGATTGCTTCTGCCAACACCCGATAGCGAACNTTTGAGATCCGATTAGCAGCTCTTGATGGATGGATACCAGACAGGAACAGAGACTCGGATGCATAAATATTCCCAACACCAACCACAACAGCNTTGGTCATGATGAATGACTTCACCGCAATACTTCTCCGTCTCGATTGCGCATACAACCAATCACCATCGAATGCGTCTGATAACGGTTCAGGACCCAGATGGTCAACCAATTGCTTCGCTCGGTCAGAATCNGCCCAGAGAAGACATCCAAATCGACGTGGATCATGATATCGCAGTTCCAAATCACCAACGGCAATCTGTACGTGATCATGAGTCTTTACCGGCGTGTTCGGATCAACTAACCGAAATGAGCCACTCATCCCCAGATGAGACAGAATGCATGCGTGCTCTGTTTCAATCAGCAAATATTTTGCGCGACGCGAGANCGAAAGGCATGTCTGGTTTGAAAGACGTCTCGAGAAATCAGGTGGNATCGGCCACCTTAAAGACGANTGATTGACTCGNATCGAGGTGAACCGTTGCCCAATNAGAAACGGCGCGATTCCTCGCGCCGTTGTCTCGACTTCTGGAAGCTCAGGCATCAGCCGTTACTTAATTTTCGCTTCCTTGTACATCACGTGCTTGCGAACAACGGGATCGTACTTTTTNAATTCAAGCTTGTCTGGAGTATTCCGCTTGTTCTTATCAGTCGTGTAGTAATGACCAGTACCAGCAGATGATACTAATTTAATTTTGTCACGCATGGTTTACACCTTCTCGCCACGTGAGCGGAGATCTGCCAAAACAACGTCAATTCCCAGTTTATCGATAATGCGCATTCCCTTCGTTGACACACGAAGACGAACAAAACGCTTCTCAGACTCAACCCAGAACCGATGCCAATGCAGGTTCGGGAGGAAGCGACGCTTCGTTTTAATGTTCGAATGCGACACATTGTTGCCGGTTGCAGGACCCTTGCCTGTTACTTGGCACACTTTTGNCATAANTTGATCCGCCTCTGGTTNCACAGACCNTAAAAAAATGGACGNGAAGGATACCGTCGCTGGAAATAACATACAAGAGCCGATTCATCGTTTATATCGGCATCCGCTGATTCCGTCACTCATGATAAAATTGCGTCTCCAATGACAAGGAAACGTCAGTGACGCAAACATCCTGGTTTCAAAACAAACATGTAGTGCTTGGCGTGACAGGCGGAATCGCTTGTTACAAAGCGTGCGAGCTCGCTCGGGAACTCGCTCGTCGCGGTGCAATAGTGCAGGTCGTCATGACTGAAGCTGCCACCGCATTCGTTAGTGCATTGACGTTTCAAGCGTTGACCGGCCGAGAAGTTAAAGTCTCGATGCTTGACCCCAAAGCAGAAGCTGGGATGGGACATATTGAACTGGCCCGCTGGGCTGATCTCATTCTTGTCGCACCCTGTACTGCCAACACAATGGCTTTGCTGGCCCAAGGCCAAGCGCCGGATTTACTGAGTACCCTTTGGGCCGCAGCAGCATGTGAAAAAGCGATTGCTCCGGCAATGAATCAACAAATGTGGAAACATCCCGAGACACAGGCAAATCTCGAACGGCTGGTTGGCAAAGTACAGATCATTGGACCAGATTCAGGGATCCAAGCCTGCGGTGATGTTGGCCCAGGACGGATGAGTGAAGCACTCGAAATCGCAAATACCCTCGAGGCAACATTAAATCGTGGTCCTCTCGCTGGAAGACGGGTTGTCATTACAGCAGGTCCTACTCACGAACCCGTCGACCCCNTCCGNTATTTAGGCAATCGTTCATCAGGCAAGATGGGATTCGCACTCGCTGAGGTCGCGAACCGTCTTGGCGCAACTGTGACCTTAATTACCGGCCCAGTGCATCTTGAGACGCCGGCTGGCGTGAATCGCATTGATGTTGAAACAGCTAGCGATATGCACACTGCTGTGCACTCCGCTCTTGATCAANTTGATCTGTTTATCGGTGCGGCTGCTGTATGTGATATGCGCCCCACATCTGTTTCCGAGCAAAAATTAAAAAAGTCAAAAGACGATCTGTCTCAAATTACGCTAACCGAAAATATCGATATCATTTATTCGGTTGCGACCAGTCCAGACCGCCCAGGCCTGGTCATCGGTTTTGCAGCAGAAACTGAATTAGTGCTTGAGCATGCGCGAAAAAAACTGATCGCAAAATCACTCGATGCCATCATCGCCAACTGTGTCGCAGGTGGCGAAATTTTTGGGCAAGACGTGACTGAAGCCACATTTGTTTTCAGTGACAGCGAACAAAAGCTTGNGCCGGGAACCAANTCTGAGGTGTCTCAAGAAATCTTTGCAACTCTCTCTCCACTGTTAGCGAAAAGGATCTGAAATGAACCTGAAATTTAAACGTCTCCACCCCCGCGTTGGCAGTGATTGGCCTATCCCCGAGGTTGGGACACCAGGTTCTGCTGGCGTCGATTTGCGCGCATGTCTCGATCAAGCGGTCACACTTCAGCCCGGAGAAACAATGCTGATCGGGACTGGGCTTGCAATCCATCTGGAAGATCCAGGCCTTTGCGCGATGATTCTGCCTCGAAGTGGACTTGGCCACCGTGGTCTAGTGCTCGGCAATCTGGTCGGGTTGATCGACTCTGACTACCAGGGCGAACTGAAGATTTCCACATGGAACCGAAGTGGCGAGTNTCAAATAATCGAGCCGGGCGATCGAATTGCACAACTGATCATCACCCCAGTCATTCAACCTCATTTTGTCGAATTGGACGATTTCGATGTATCGGAACGTGGTGAAGGCGGTTTTGGCCACACAGGGANGCGTTGATGAGTGCAATGAATCCAACGATTTTTCGCGCCTACGATGTCAGAGGCACCTACCCCGACCAACTGAATCGGGATGTGGTTGGCGCCCTTGGCCAAGCAATTGGGACTTATGCGAAACAGCGAGGACAATCAACGGTCGTCACCGCNCGTGATGGTCGATTATCCGGTCCAGATCTCCAGGATGCACTCAATCAGGGCTTAATTCGCGCCGGGATTGATGTCATCGATGTGGGCATGGTCCCAACGCCAGTNCTCTACTTTGCGGCACTGACATTGGGCACAGGATCTGGTGTCATGGTGACGGGAAGCCATAACCCACCAGACTACAACGGCTTTAAAATGATGATCGGCGGGCATACGCTGTACGGCGACGATATTACCGGTCTTTATGACGCCATCGAATCAGACAGTTTAGTTGTGGGCGAAGGATCGATTTCCGAAGCCGATGCGCTGATACCCTACCTCAAACAAATCACCGGCGACGTGCAATTGAAAAAACCGCTTAAAATCGCGGTTGATTGCGGTAATGGTGTTGCAGGCGTCTGTGCGGAAGCATTATTCAAGCAACTTGGCTGTGACGTGGTTCCGCTTTACGTTGAGATTGATGGAACTTTCCCAAACCATCATCCAGATCCATCCAAACCGAAAAACTTGGTGGACGTGATCACAGCGGTGAAAACACAACATTGTGATGTTGGTCTGGCGTTTGATGGTGATGGTGACCGTGTTGGAGTGATTACTGAACACGGCGAATTGATTTTTGCAGACCGTCTGATGATGCTTCTTTCTGAAGATGTACTCAGTCGCAATGCCGGCGCTACCATTATCTACGACGTCAAATGCAGCCGACATTTAGGTCCCGTCATTAAACGGGCGGGTGGCGAACCACTGATGTGGAAGACAGGTCACAGCCTTGTTAAAGCGAAAATGAAAGAAACCGGTGCTTTGTTAGCGGGTGAAATGAGCGGGCACATTTTTTTTAAGGAACGCTGGCTTGGGTTCGACGATGGGCTCTACACAGCTGCACGTTTATTGGAAATTTTTGCAAAGTCAGATCAACCGGTTTCTGTCTTGTTTGAAGCGATTCCAGACGACGTCTCAACCCCTGAGCTGAATATTGAAGTTCCCGATACCGAAAAATTTGCCATCGTTGAGCGTGTTGCTTCAATTATCCAAGCAGAGGGCTTGCCACTCTCAACGATTGATGGGGTGCGAGTTGATCTCGAGTCGGGCTGGGGGTTAATTCGTTGCTCCAACACGACCCCGAATCTTGTTTTACGCTTTGAAGCTGAATCAACTGAAGCACTGGAAACGATCCAGAGTACAATGCTCACTGCGCTAAAAAAGGCAGAACCGACATTGGAGCTTGAATCACTATGCTAAGCCTGGCTCGTGCCACTGAAGTTGCTCAGGTCCTATCAGAGGCCCTTCCATACATCCAAAAATTCGCTGGGCGCACGATTGTCGTCAAATACGGCGGCAACGCGATGACTGATGAAGATCTGAAGGCATCGTTTGCAAGAGATATTGTCTTGATGCAAGCGGTTGGCATGCGCCCCATTGTCGTGCATGGGGGTGGACCACAAATCGGCGAGTTGCTGGAACGACTCAATATCGAATCGAAGTTCATTGACGGCATGCGAGTCACAACCGAAGAAACCATGGATGTTGTTGAAATGGTGCTTGGTGGACTCGTCAATAAGGAGATTGTCAGCCTACTCAATCTGGCAGGTGGACGCGCTATGGGACTGACGGGCAAAGATGGCCAATTCATCCGTGCCAAACAATTGAAAATTGAACGCAAGAGTCCTGAGCTCGAAGCCCCTGAAATCATTGAAATTGGACATGTTGGCCAAGTTGAATCCATCGATACGCGCGTCCTGACAATGTTGACAGAGAACGACGTGATTCCGGTGGTAGCGCCGATTGGCGTCGGTGAACACGGTGAGTCCTACAACATCAACGCAGACCTTGTTGCGGGCAAACTGGCCGAAGTACTGAAAGCAGAGAAACTGATGCTCCTGACCAATACCGCAGGCGTCTTGGACAAACTCGGTGATGTTGTCACAGGACTCGTTGCAGGCGAGGTCAACGCACTCATCGATGACGGAACAATCTCAGGTGGCATGTTACCAAAAGTCTGCTGTGCCCTATCCGCAGTCAACGCAGGCGTCAATAGTGCGCATATTGTTGACGGCCGCGTTCCGCACTCAGTCCTTTTGGAAATCTTTACCGACCAAGGTGTCGGCACGCAAATTCTGAGAAAGCCTAGTTAAATCACAACGCCCCATATTGGGCGCGATACCCCTCGATACGCGGCGCGACGTCCTCTGCAACCCGCGGATCATCGGTCGCAAATGCCAAAATGTCATCGAGAGTCACAATTGAAATCGGGACCAACTGGAAGGTTTCGGAGAGCTCGGCAAGCGCAGAACCAGTCCCCTCTTGGCCTCGCTCTTGCCGATCAACTGCTACACAAAACGCACACAAACTCGCACCGTGATTTTCAATAAAGTCGACCGACTCTCGTACGGCTGTTCCGGCTGTGACCACATCATCAATTGCCAAAACCCGCCCGCTCAGTGGCGCACCAAGCAGGGTCCCTCCTTCGCCGTGATTTTTCAATTCCTTTCGATTGAATGACACCGGGTAATCCATTCCTTGATCCGCGAAGGCGACCGCAACTGAGCTCGCAAGCGGTATTCCTTTGTAAGCAGGACCAAACAGTCCATCAAACGCAACACCATGCTCGGCAATGGCATCACGATAACATCGACCGAGAATTTGTAATTGAAGTCCACTGGAAAATGCAGATGCATTAAAGAAATAGGGGCTCACCCGGCCTGACTTGAGCGTGAATTCGCCAAACTTCAGAGCGTTGGCATCAAGGGCTAATTCCAAAAAGGAACGCTTGTATGGGGACATAGGACACGTCTAACATTACACTGATCGATTAAAAATAGTACACCAGTTCATCTGGTCTCTCACTTTAGGGACATAAAATCTTTTGATGCGCGTAATCAGCCTGCGATGCAATGGTCTAATTTCGGCTGTTAAACAAGGCCTCACTGAATGGATAGCAAGTAAAGATGCGGACATCATCTGCCTCCAGGACGTTCGTGTGCGCGAATTTAAGGTCATGGGTGACTCTCGCTTCTGTCCCGAGGGATTCGACGCATTTTATTTCGAGGGGGAAGACGAGGATAAAGGTGGTGTTACGATTTTCACGCGTCACACACCCAAAGCGGTAATGCGTGGCCTGGGTTCATACGAATTGGATCGTGATGGACGCTATATCCAAGCCGACTTTGAACACGTGAGCGTTGTGTCCCTTCTCCCACCATCACCAACTGCGGAACCCAAAGAATTACGCGCTGCCTTTCTGGAGTCACTCGAGACATGGATGCGGAAAATCCGAAAAAAACGACGTCACTTTATCTTTTGCGGTGACTTTGGTGTGGCCGCTCGTACGCTCGATCTTGAAGAATGGCATCAACACAATGAATCACCAGGATTTACCAAAGAAGATCGGCATTGGATCGACACACTTCTCAATGATGTCGGCTATGTCGATGCATTCCGCGAAGTCTTTGCTAATGAACCAGCATACAGCTGGTTCCCGGGGCCTGAGGTGTTTGATATGCCAAATCCTGGGGCATGGCGGACAGACCTTCAGTTAGCATCGCTTGAGATTTCGCGGCGTGTCCTGGCTGCAGGTTACGCATCAAAGCGACAGTTCGACGATCGCGTCCCGTTGATTGTCGATTACGACATATCAATCAGCGATGAGGAAGACGATTAACCGTCTGCCAAGGCTACCTTCTGCGCACTGATCAGCTGAGCAATTCCACTTTCTCCCAGATCAAGTAATGCATTCAATTCAGTACGGCTGAAAGGAGCCTCTTCTGCTGTTCCCTGGATTTCAATCAGTTGTGATCCCTCAGCCATGACCAAGTT
Organism: Gammaproteobacteria bacterium; assembly: GCA_002705325.1. The sequence continues at coordinate 17,482 of PAFS01000031.1, forward strand.
CAAATCGGAATCGGCACTCGAGTCCTCGGGAAAGTCGAGATCCAGCACTGGCTGACCCTGATAAATTCCGACAGATATAGCGGCAACAAAATTGATCAAGGGATCCTCAGATAGTAATCCATGGCGTTGCAACCCGTTTATCGCCTCAACCAAGGCAACCATGCCTCCAGTAATCGATGCTGTTCGTGTTCCACCATCGGCCTGCAACACATCACAATCGATCGTGATTTGGCGCTCGCCCAGCTTCTTCAAATCAACCGCGGCCCGCAGGGATCGCCCAATCAGACGCTGAATCTCTTGGGTTCGACCTGATTGCTTACCACGCGCCGCTTCCCGATCAGAGCGAGTGTGCGTTGACCCCGGCAACATGCCGTACTCAGCGGTAACCCAACCCAAGCCCTTACCCTTCATCCAGCGTGGTACCTGCTCATGAATAGATGCTGTACACAAAATCCGAGTATCACCAAATTCGACCAATACTGAACCCGCCGCGTGGCGTGTGAAACGACGAGTGAAGGAAATTGGGCGCAATGCATCAAAAGCGCGGCCACTTGGTCGCATGGCAGAACCTCTCTATTTGAACTAAGCTTTAAACAACAACTAGTATTATGACTATCTCAAACGGATCTTTCATGTCGCAGGGCCAGCTATTTGTCATTTCAGCGCCATCCGGTGCTGGCAAAACCAGTCTCGTTGCCGCGACCATCGCGCTCGTCGAGGATTTGGCTGTCAGCGTATCTCATACCACTCGGAGCCCACGCCCAGGTGATGTCGATGGTCGTGACTACCACTTTGTCGAGCAATCAGAGTTCGAGCGTTTGATTGCATCCGGTGCTCTATTTGAGCACGCAAAGGTCTTCGGAAATTTTTACGGTACATCGAAACAAGCTGTTGAAGCCCAACTCGCCGCGGGAGTGGACGTGATCCTAGAAATTGACTGGCAGGGTGCAGCACAAGTTCGCAACATGGTGCCAAAGGCAGTCTCAATTTTTATTCTTCCACCCACTCGCCAAGCGCTTCGAGAGCGTCTGGTCGGTCGGCAACAGGATGATGCGGCAATTATCGATGCGCGAATGGCAGAAGCTGATAAAACCATTGCGCAAGCGCCACGTTTCGATTACTGGGTGATCAACGACGATTTCGAAATCGCGCTTAGGCAACTGCAGTCAATTATCCTGAGCCACCGACAGCGCTGTGCCCAAATTCAGTCTAAACACCCGAAATTTCTAGAAAAACTTCTCGGACAACAATAAATTGCTTATACTATCGAGCTACCCAGATTTTATTGAGGATTAATNAACCATGGCTCGAGTGACTGTCGAAGATTGNCTCGAAAACGTCGAGAATCGTTTCGAACTCGTAATGCTGGGCACGCGACGTGCGCGCCAGCTATCTACCGGCGGCAAAGACCCACTGGTAGCGGAAGAAAATGACAAGCCAACGGTCATCGCATTGCGCGAGATCGCTGAAGGGCTCATTAATCGTGAAGCACTCGACGCTGAAGATGCAAAGACCGAAGCTGAGCTTGAAATGGCTCGCGCACGGTTCGAGCCTCGTCAGCCAGTATTCGATAACGATTTCTAAGCCATGAACGCCGCCGTCGAGACGATTGACGGCTTATGTAGCCGTCTGACCCGATACCTCGAGGACGACGAAGTCCGTCAGGTTAGACGCGCATATCTCTATTCCGAACAAGCACACGACGGACAAAAACGTCGATCTGGCGACCCCTACATCATCCATCCACTGCAAGTTGCGGAAATTCTCGCAGACATGCGTATGGATCATCAAAGCCTCATGGCTGCAATGCTGCATGATGTGATTGAAGACACAGGCATCGCTAAAGATGCGTTGCAATCACAGTTTGGCGACGCAGTTGCCGAGCTAGTTGATGGCGTCAGTAAGCTCACCCACATCAGCTTCGAGACTCGCGCCGAAGCCCAGGCAGAAAACTTTCAAAAAATGACGCTCGCGATGGCTCGTGACATCCGCGTGATTATTGTGAAACTCGCTGACCGACTGCACAACATGCGCACGCTTGGGTCGTTGAATCCCGAAAAACGTCGTCGCATCGCACGCGAAACCCTCGATATCTATAGCCCAATCGCGAATCGTCTCGGGATGTACGAGCTTCGAAGTGAACTGCATGAGCTTGCCTACCGTGCGATGTATCCGATGCGGATCGAACGCATCGAGCGAGCGGTACAAAATGTCTCAGGTAATCGCAAAAAAATCGTATCAGAGATCCTTGAGTCACTCGAAGGTGCACTTGAAAAGAGTGCGATCAAAGCCCGCGTTGAGGGTCGAGAAAAAGCAGCAAACAGCATCTACCGAAAGATGCGCGATCAAAGTAAATCCTTCTCTGACATCATGGATGTTTATGCATTCAGAATCGTGACGGATTCCGTCGATGATTGTTATCGTACACTTGGTATTGTGCATAATTTATACAAGCCTCGCCCTGGTCGCTTCAAAGACTACATCGCAATCCCGAAAGCAAACGGTTACCAAAGTCTGCATACGACGCTGTTTGGGATGCATGGCGTACCGATTGAAATTCAAATTCGGACATCTGAAATGGATGCCATGGCATCTGGCGGTATTGCTGCCCATTGGCTCTACAAAGCGGGCTCAGATGACACTGCTGCGGTGCAACGAACCAATCGATGGGTGAAAGGTTTATTGGAGATCCAACAACGAGCCGGTAACTCACTCGAATTTATCGAAAACGTGAAAATCGATTTATTCCCAGACGATATCTATATTTTTACCCCGAAAGGGAAAATTATGGAGTTACCGACCGGAGCAACAGCGGTGGATTTTGCTTACGCAGTGCATACCGACGTTGGCAACCGATGTGTCGCTTGCCGAATCGATAAAGCACTCGCTCCACTTTCAACGGTTCTCCAATCCGGCCAAACGGTTGAGATTGTCACCGCCAAGCACGCCAAGCCTAATCTGGCTTGGTTATCTTTTGTGGTGACCGGGAAAGCGCGCTCCGCAATTCGACATTTCTTGAAAAACCAACAACGTTCGGAGTCCGTCAATCTGGGACAGCGGCTCTTGAGTCGTGCTCTGGCAAATCTAGGCTTTAGCTTCGAACAAGTCACCGATACGCAACGGCTTCAACTGGTCAGCGAAGCTGAACTGACTGAATTTGACGATATCCTCGAAGACATCGGGCTCGGGAATCGTGTCGCATACTCAGTTGCGAGACGCCTCGCCCCCAATGCGGATGCAGAGCCTGCGAAACTCTCACAAACGAGTGAAACCAGGCCGCTGGCGATCAAGGGGTCTGAGGGACTGTTAACGAGCTATGCGAAATGTTGTCGGCCAATTCCAGGGGACCCGATCGTCGGCCATATTTCAAAAGGCCGCGGCATGGTGATCCACCATGAGACCTGTCATAACGTCTCAGAAATTCGCGATAATCCAGAAAAATGTGTTTTTCTCACTTGGGATGATGATCTCAATGGCGAGTTTTATACCGCTTTAAAAATTCTCGTCGAGGCGGAACCAGGCATTATCGCCAATATCGCGTCTGCTGTGTCCGATGCCAATGCTGCGATCGACCGCATCAATCGTGAAGAACGTGATGCGAAAACCAGCGTGATTGTTCTTGAAGTTGGCGTTCGTGACCGGCAACATCTCGCGAATGTTGTCCGTCATATTCGTCGGATCAAGTCGGTTACAAAAATCTCACGGATACGGGCCTAACCATGAACAAAAGCTTCATTGCAACGACGAATGCCCCTTCTGCAATCGGAACCTATTCTCAAGCGGTAAAAGTCGGACAAACAACCTACTTATCTGGTCAAATTCCGCTCATACCGGACACAATGGTATTGGTTGAGGGAGATATTGAGGCCGAGGTCCGTCAAGCATTCACCAATTTGGCAGCGGTTTGTGAGGCAGCTGGTGGTAGTCTGAATCACCTCGCGAAGGTCAATATCTTCCTGACAGACCTGAGCCACTTCCCGGTGGTCAATCAACTGATGGAAGAGTTTTTTGAAACACCCTTCCCCGCACGCGCAGCCATTGGAGTTGCTGAACTACCAAAAGGCGCGCGCGTTGAAGTCGATGGCATTATGGTGAGTTAATGACTGCTTCACAAGTCGGATATCGAAGTGCAGGCATCCGATCCCGATAGCGCGAATTCACGATACGTCCGGCGGTCGCCGGCTTGATGGCCGNTGANACACCATCAACAAAATCGTAAATCTCTTGATACNATGCTGGCCCCATATCAACACCGTGAATCAATGACGGAACTGGTGTTTTTTNNAAATGATCACAGGCCAGGGCGTTTAGCCAGGAGAGCGCGTCCTCGCGATGTATNCGGTTCGACACGACTTTTGAATTCAATTGCTCCCTGAATCCTTGGTCTTGAANTCGTATCAAGCTTTGCGCGTTATAGAGCCCCGTAAAACGAATCACCGTCGCCGCTGGAATCTGCTCAATATTTTGCTCAGCTTCGCGAAGACAATACCCTCGCCAATGATCAGGCTCAGCTGGGACCGACTCATCCAAGACGCCGGATTGATGCTGTCCAAAGACAGCGGTTGAGCTTACCCAAATAACTGCATGCTCCCGACCAGGCGCAGAGACAAACTGGCGAAGTCTCTCAGAAACACCTACATAACGCTGTCGATACGCATCTTCCGTTCGNNCATCNGGAGTCATAATCGCAACAATGACCGCATTTGGAGCAAGCGTTACCTGGGTCAGCTGCTCCCAATCATCGGCAACATCTAAATCAAGGCTGATAAATGTCGAATCATCTGGAACCGGTGTTCTTCGGACGCCCAATACATGAATTTTTTCTGCCTCGAGAGCTGTTTTCAGGTTGCCACCCAACTGACCACAGCCTAGGATGACNATATCCCAAGGATTAGACACAACAATGACCCTCACAGAACTTCGCTACATCATCGCCGTCGCCGACGAGAAACATTTCGGTCGCGCGGCGTCCAAATGTTTTGTCAGTCAGCCTACCTTGTCCATCGGCGTGAAGCGACTGGAAGATGAACTCGGTGTCACCCTGTTCGAACGCNGTAAAACGGGTGTTCGCCTCACCGCAGTCGCTGNGCAGTTAGTGGAAAAGGCTCGCAACATTCTGNGCGAAGTGGATTCATTTAAGGAATTATCCGACTACGTCAAAGACCCGTTCTTGACCCCGTTGCGCATCGGTGCGATTTACACCATTGGTCCCTACTTGTTCCCATCTCTTTTACCAGCNCTCAAAACCGCAGAACCTCGGATNANGTTATANATCGAAGAGAGCTTCACCGGGACACTNCGACAGATGCTGAAGNNNGGTCAGCTCGATGCCATTATCGTTGCATTGCCATTTACCGAACCTGATGTGGAGGTNCGCGAACTGTATACCGAACCTTTTGAAGTCTTGNTGCCAGAAAACCATCCATGGACCAAGGAACCAAGTATTCCGCCAAAACAGTTGCATACAGAAAATGTGCTGNTNTTAGGAGAAGGCCATTGTTTCCGCGACCAGGTCATTGATGCATGCCCAGCATTATCGAGATCTTCATACGACCGGAACNACGTGGTTGCCGANGGAAGNTCCCTTGAAACCTTACGCCATATGGTCGCCTCNGGGTTAGGNGTCACCGTCCTGCCCGCTTCGGCGGCAGGACTCGAAAACTATGCACCTGGCTATCTGAAAACCAAGCCATTCTCGAAGCCAGAACCATCGCGCACCGTTGCCATCGCTTGGAGAAAGCAGTTTCCAAGNACTGAGGCCATCGATCTATTGATTGATGTCATCAGAAAACAGGTCGGCCCTCAGCTCAATGCCAAACACCAGGCAGCCTAGCGAACTACAAAGTCTCACAGGCGTNGGTCCAAAAGTTGAGNACGCACTCAACCGGCTCGGATTGTACTCGTGTCGCGATCTTCTGTTTCACTTGCCGGCACGNTATGAAGATCGAACGACTCGCGTCGAAGTGGCGCACCTCAAACCTGGAATTCCACAATTACTTGAGGGTGAGATTACCTCTCAATCTGTGATTCCTGGACGGCGGATGCAGACAATTCTCACTTTTGAAGATATCAGCGGCGCGGCCAGGATACGCTTGTTTCACTTTTCACGCGCCTATTTGATGACACTGAAAAGTGGTCAATCGGTCAGGATTTTTGGCGAACCTCGCATCAATCAGGGAATCACTGAGTTCATTCATCCAGAAATCGCTGTCTTCAGGGGGGTCCCGCCCCCATTAGATGACACACTGACGCCCATCTATCCAACAACAGACGGTCTGTCGCAACCTAAGCTACGAGATATCATCCGCCAAGCACTCGCCAAAGGACCTGATTGTTATGCGCTTGAGGAACTATTAGGCACAACACAGACAAACCACCGGCCGGCGCTTTGGGATGCCCTCATCGCACTTCATCAGCCAGCGAAAGGGCTTCCTCCCAGTCCATTTATTGAGCGGTTGGCATTTGAAGAACTCCTCGCCCATCGATTGTTATTACTGACACGCCGAGATGACTACGTTCGTTTCCAAGCCCCTCAACTGAAAAAAATGGCCATGGCAACGCGAACGGCATTACTCGAACAATTACCGTTTCACTTAACCCTGGCCCAGCAGCGTGTTCTGAACGAAATTGATCAAGACCTGACGCATGGACACCCGATGTTACGGCTCTTACAAGGTGATGTTGGCTCGGGAAAGACCTTGGTCGCGGCATTGGTCGCTCTGCCTATGATTCAAGCGGGCTTTCAGGTCGCCTTGATGGCGCCTACCGAGCTACTGTCAGAACAGCATGCAGTACAATTTTCAGAATGGTTCCGGCCGCTTGGTGTTGCTGTCGGGTGGCTTACCGGTTCTATGAAAGCACAACCGAGACGCACCATACTTGAGCAACTCAAAAATGGAACCTGTCAAATGGTCATCGGAACACATGCTCTCTTTCAGGATGAGATCGTCTTCAAACACCTTGGATTGGTGATCATCGACGAACAACATCGCTTTGGAGTGGCGCAACGGCTCTTGTTGCGCGAAAAAGGACAAAGCCTGACCCCTCACCAACTGATCATGACGGCAACACCCATCCCGCGGACGTTGGCGATGACGCATTTTGCTGATCTTGATGTTTCGACAATTGATGAGCTACCACCAGGACGGACACCGGTTGAAACACGCGTCTTAAGCCAAGCCAGAGCATCTGAAATTACTGAACGCCTTGATTCACAATTTGATGATGGTGGACAGGCCTATTGGGTTTGCACGCTGATTGAGGAAACCGAACAAAGCGTCGCTGAGGCCGCTGAGAGCCGCACCGAAAAACTCAGACTCCAGTTACCACATCGACGAATCGGACTAGTCCACGGCCGAATGAAAGCCGATGAAAAATCTCAGGTGATGGCTGCATTTGCAGATGGCAATCTTGACTTACTCGTCGCTACAACCGTGATTGAAGTTGGTGTCAATGTTCCAAATGCCAACATTATGGTGATTGAAAATCCCGAACGATTAGGGCTTGCCCAACTCCACCAGTTGAGGGGCCGAGTTGGCCGTGGTGCACGGGTTAGCTTCTGTATTTTACTCGCTGGTGATGCAATCTCTCAGCAATCTAGGGACCGGCTGAATCTCGTCAAAGATACCAATGATGGCTTTGTACTTGCTGAAGCCGACCTCAGGCTTCGAGGTCCTGGTGATGTGACCGGTACGCGACAAACCGGTGAACTCTCTTTTCGAGTTGCCAATTTAGCTGACCATGCGGACCTGCTTGACGAGATCGCTGAACTCGCAGAAACGATTCGCCGCAAACACCCGAATATTCGTCAACAACTCATTGCAAGATGGATCGGACATGAGGAACACTTTGCGCATGTCTGATATTCGCACGATCGCTTCTCAAGCTCCGTTTTGGATTCAGGTCACACGCCTTGATCGACCGGTCGGCTGGATTGTGCTCCTCTGGCCAACCTGGATTGCGCTGACGCTGGCAGGCTACCTTGCTAATGCGTTTCATATCGAAACGTGGGTCATCTTTACCCTGGGCATGATCATTACCCGCAGTGCTGGCTGCGTCATCAATGATCTGACTGACCGAAAGTTCGATAAGCACGTCAAACGGACCAAAACTCGTCCGATCACAACGGGAAACCTGCGCATTAAAGACGCAATCATTTTAGCCGTTGTATTGTTGCTTGTAGCATTTGGACTGGTTCTGCAAACCAATCGTGAGACAGTCTACTTATCGTTCGTTGCACTCGGTCTCGCCATCCTTTATCCATGGTTGAAACGGATCACCTTTTGGCCACAGATTGGCTTAGGCCTCGCGTTTTCAATGGCCATCCCCATGGCCTTTGCAGCGTATGAGCAACCGCTAAATCAAGTGGTTTGGGCGTTGTTTACTGGCAATGTCGCTTGGACGCTTGCTTATGATACGTTTTACGCAATGGTCGATCGTGACGACGATCTGCAAATTGGAGTCAAATCCACCGCCATCGTATTCGGGCGCTTTGACCTCTTTGCAATCGCCTGTTGCCAGTTGATTGCGCTCGCCGCCTTCACTTATGCGTTTTGGCTAGCCAACCTATCTCCTCTCATTATCTTTGGTGTTATTACGGCAGCTGGATTTGCGATTCAACATCAACACATTGCCAAAACGCGCGCTCGTGACGCCTGTTTCCGAGCGTTCTTAGAAAACCACCGATTCGGAGCTGCACTGTTTATCGGCACGGTCTTGGGTGTTTTGTGACGCTTTTATTTCAGTCGTAACCTTTTTGTAATATTCCTATGGTTTTATTTAATGTATATAAGTAGTCAGGAAAAAATATGAGTCCACAGCCTCTCCGCAGAGTGCTTATCGTCGACGACGAGCCCCCAGTTCGAGAAATGTTAGCTGTTGCCNTAGAAATGGCTGGNTTTGAAGTCACCGAGGCTGACAATGCAGNGACAGCACTCAATCAAGTTGCATCATCGATCCCTGACTTAATGCTGATCGACTGGATGATGCCGCAGGTATCTGGCCTTGAACTATGCAGAAGACTGCGACGTAATCCAAATACTGCGAGCATCCCACTGATTTTATTAACGGCTCGTGGCGAGGAAGATGCCAAAATCAAAGGGCTTGAAGTAGCAGATGACTACATTACGAAGCCCTTTTCTCCGCGTGAACTTGTCGCACGGCTCAAAGCAATTTTGAGACGTACAACACCAAAAGGCATTGAAGAACCTGTCGAGTTTACTGAGTTACGATTAGACCCTATCGGTCAACGAGTCACGGCNTTTGGACGGNTTCTGACGTTAAGTCCTATNGAGTACNGACTACTTCAATTGTTTATGACCAATCCTGATCGCGCGTTTTCAAGAACTCAGCTTCTAGATCGTGTGTGGGGCGGNGACGTCTATGTCGAAGAACGAACCGTAGATGTCCATATTCGGAGGTTACGAAAAGCTCTAGGTTCAGCGCATGAGGATCTGATTCAAACAGTCCGAGGAACNGGATATCGCTTTACGACACCAGATCTCGATAAGGCTCATTGAATGACAAGTTGGAGGCCTTCATCCCTCTGTCTCCGGACCTCTTCTTGAAGATCAAGTAGCANGACTGGATGCGAAGCAAACACCGATTGATCNAATGTTAAAANNATTGTTTCTTGATCGACTGTCACCTCAAATTTAGGAATATTNGACTCCCGACCCACGTGCATNGCGTAGGCAATACGAATCAGACGNACCAGCCGAATGATCCAATTTTCGGACCAATACCGAAGCCGCGGTATCAGTTCGCGACTTAATTTCTTACGATGCATGCGAATCAACGTAGCTAACACAGACTGTTGCTCTCGGTTGAACCCGGGCATCGTTGTATTGAGTACAATATAGGAGCCATGGCGGTGGTANCCGGAATAATTGATCTGTAGNCCGATTTCGTGAAGCATCGCTGCCCACACAAGCATTTGTTTATCGTCTTTGCTCATTGACCANGAGCGACATGCAACTTCAAAAATCTNCTCGACGGTTTCTCGAACTCTTGTTGCCTGCACACGATCAACGCCATAATTCCTGACTAAATCAAGTGCGGTTCTCTCTCGTACATCCGATGCCTTTAATCGATCATCCATCCCATAGAGCACGCCTTCACGAAGTGCAGCATCCGCAAAATGAATTTCACTTAATCGGAGNTCATCCATCACCGCGGAGATGATTCCGAGACCAGCGGGTAATACTTGCATCCGCTCAAGACTCACGTCAGGGATATCGNGAATCAGCCGATTCGCATCTTTCATCACAAANCGCTTACACGCCTCAATTGAATCTCGCGTAATCACTGGTCCCAAACCCAAAAAGTTTCCAAGTGCACTCACGCCTTTGGCAGAACCCGAGGANGCAAAACATTTGTCGACATGGAATGCCCTGATCCGTGATGCAATCGGNTCGATTGCCTGACGAGTTGCAAGTTCAACCNNGGCAAACGCTTTCTTATTGATTTTTCGCATATATCGATGNGTAAANGTGACACANCCAAGCGTTCGNGAGGAGAGAAACTCACTGTCATAATCATGCCCGACNGCAAACTCGGTTGAGCCACCTCCAACATCAAAAACCAGGAATCTGNCATCAATAGACTGAGTATGCGCAACCGCTTGGAAGATTAATCGAGCTTCCTCGGGGCCTGAAATCACTTCAATAGGTGCCCTGANATGCTGGCTGGCACTTTCAATAAACTCATCTACGTTTCGTGCCTCACGTAGGGTATGGGTGGCGACCACACGAATGTCATCAGTTGCCACCCCAGATAGCCTGGCATCAAATCGTGCAAGTGCTTCAACACCGCGAGCAATCGATTGTTTATCAAGGACATTCTTATGATTGAGCCCAGATGCCAGTCGCACACGCTCTCGATCACGGATCAGCGTTATCACGCCCGANGAAGTAAGTTTGGCAACGGTCATATGAAAGCTGTTTGAGCCCAGATCTACGGCCGCAACTAAACGCCCTTCAGTGGTCTTATTTATCTCAGACACTTTCTATTTGCTTTATGTAGTTGTAGGTGCTGACTTGCACCCTCAGCTTACGTCGATTACCGCGAGCCACGTAANCATTTAACTGATCTTCGTCGANNATCCGTGCTTTTGTGGTGTCTTTAAANTGCAGATCCATGAGGTCAATCACTACTTGCTTCAGTNTTGGATCATAGATGGGTGTTGTCACTTCGATCCGATTATCNAGGTTTCGGGTCATCCAGTCGGCCGAACTGATAAACACTTCCTGATCTCCATTATTTTGGAAAATCATAACTCGAGGATGCTCCAAAAAGCGGTCAACAATGCTAATAACGTCGATACGATCACTCATACCAGACACATTCGGAACAAGCGTACACATGCCACGNACNCAGGCGCGGATTCTGACACCAGATCTGCTCGCCTCATATAGCTTTTCGACGAGGTCATCATCGGCAAGATTATTTACCTTCAGAGTCAATTGTGCACGTTTACCAGACTTTGCATTGTCTATTTCACGATCAATACGGCGATAAATCTGTTCACGCTGAGTTGTTGGGCTAAGCCACAAATGACGGAATGAATAACTGCGGTAAGGAGCTTTAATAAACGAAAATACCTGACGGACTTCAGCTGTAATCTCTGGATGAGCTGTCAAAAGGCTGAAATCAGTATAAATTCGCGCCGTTTTTTCATTGAAATTACCGGTACCGATGTGCGCATATCTGACACGACGGTCACCCTCTTTTCTGGTAATCAGACATAGTTTCGAATGCACTTTGAGATTCATGATCCCAAACGTGACGCGAACGCCGGCGTCGGTCAGTAGCTTCGACCAACGAATATTCGCCTCCTCGTCAAAGCGTGCCTGCAGTTCAACAACGACGGATACGTCTTTGCCGTTTGCAGTTGCATCGAGCAACGCTTTAATGACCAATGAGGAACTAGCCACTCGATAAAGACTGATCCGAATTGATTCAACAGCTGGATCATGAGCGGCCTGACGTAACCACTCCGTGAAATGATAAAAATCATGATACGGATAGTGAAGAAGGACATCTTTCTTTTTGATAATCGAAAAATAGTTCCGCTGATTATCAAGCACTTTTGATGCTATCGGAGGTAATTCAGTATTTTGAAGCGACGACCTTCCAATTGCTGGAAAACTTAAAAAGTCCTTCATGTTGTGATAGCGACCACCTGGGATTATCGCGTCGATTCGTGTGATACCAAGCTCGCGTTTTAACATCTCGACCACGCGCTCGGGCATTCCACGATCATGCACGAGTCGCGTCGGTTCTGCTGTCAGCCGTTGCTTCAAGCCCGAAGATAATCGATCCATCAAACTGTCATCAATTTCTCCAGTCAGGTCGTATTCTGCGTCACGTGTCAATTTCATTGACCAGGCCCTGACTTCCTCAAACTCAAAATACCCCTCGAATATTTCAGCTAAACCCACACGAATCGCATTATCCAAAAGGACCAATGGTTTTTTGCGTCGAGATGGCTCTGCTGGTAATTCAATGAACCGCGTATGATGATNAGTAGGGACTTCAATTAGCGCGTAAGTAAAGGTTTCACGGAGGCGCAGTTCGGCAACCAAATAAGTCGCATCATCAGCAAGGACATCACCGAGATCGACACGATCANAGACGATAATCGGGCAAATGAATTTTCGAATTTTTGAGTGAAAATAGCGACGCAACCACCCTTTATGCCCATCGCTCAGTTGGTCCTCATTTTCTAAGAAAATATNATGACGTGCTAACGTGCGANTCACTTCTAAATNCGCAAGCTCAAATTCAGCGTTCAGTTCCACAGTTCTTTTCTGAATCGCACTTAATAANCGGCGGGCTTCCGGATCACCNCCAAATTCTTGATGCAGCAATATTCGACGGCGAACATCCGCCACTCTCACNCGGTAAAATTCGTCGAGATTATTTGAGTAAATCCCCAGAAATCGAGCCCGCTCAATTGGTGGATTGGTCTTATCCATCGCTTCTTGCAANACGCGATGATTGAATGCCAACCAGCTCAGCTCCTTGTCATATGTGGGGTAATGTACCAACCTGTCTTCCTTAATATGCNGTCTNCNCTTGATGGTAAAGCATTTCGNTTACAAACTTGTAACATCAATCATGTAAAAGACTTTTATGAGAAACGCNGGTTCCACGACAATAATAGAAATTGTCTCGTTACTACTTCTGACAATCACGATAGGCACGATTTCTGATCATTTTACGGCATCAGCACTCGCCNTCACNACAATGTACCTCNGCTTAACGCTTTGGCGTCGAAANGGCCTCTACCGTTGGCTTGAAGAGGGTAAAAGAAACGAGACGCTACTCTCCTCAGACTTGTGGCGAGACATCGTGAGGCGGATCGAACTCGATCGCGAAGATGCNAAACGACAAGAAAAAGCACTCTCTGAGNANCTNGAAAANNTACAACATGCCCTGAGCAGTCTCAACATCGGTATNGTTTTAACCGATAGCATGTGGTCGTTAACCTGGTGGAATAGCCGTTGTGCAGAATTGCTCNGCCTCAAATACCCAGATGACCTCGATGCCTACCTTTTTGCCCTACTAAGATCCCCGGCATTAAAAAGTTATGTGTCTGCGAAACAATTTGATGATCCNCTNATCGTTGACAACTTCCGCAATCNACAATCCTCCATCGAGTTTTTCNTTGGTCCGGTGACCTCAAGTGGTTATATCATTTTGGTAAGAGACGTAACTCGATTCCAAAAGCTCAATCAAATNCGCTCTGACTTTATTGCGAACGTCTCACATGAGCTGAAGACACCNNTGACTGTTATCAATGGTTATCTCGAAACACTCATCGATAACGAGTTAGTCGAGGGTGTTGCAAGCAAGGCCATCACGAATGCGTGGTCCCAAGGNCAACGCATGAGTAATATCATTCAGGATTTNATGATGTTATCTCAACTCGAAACGTCGCAAAACGCTGAGCTTTCAACGTTCAGCCTAGACAATGTGGTGGATCAGGCTGTCCAACAGGCACACTNGTTAAAAGAAAATCTCNATAAAAAGCAGACTCTCATCGATCTGTCGATCTCAGGNCCTTGGGAGATGACAGGGAGTCATAACGAGATTTATTCGCTACTCTCGAATTTGCTCAGTAATGCTATTCGATACTGTCCCGATGGATCCTCAGTCAATGTCTCGATCGCGTNAACAGAGANCGNTGTGACTGTGCGAATCAGTGACAACGGCCCAGGCATCCCAGAAGCACATATCCAACGACTCACCGAACGATTTTACCGTGTCGACAATAGTCACACATCAACGACCGGCGGAACAGGCCTTGGTTTATCGATCGCCAAACACATCGTGAATCGACACGACGGCGAACTCAATATCAGTTCTCACCTGGGGTCAGGAACGGTCGTAGAATGCCGTTTCCCAGCCAATCGAATCAATCACCCGGTTAATCAAAACTGTTCTGATTAATTCCGGGATGTCGAACGTCGACACCTTGCACTAAATAGATCACATACTCGGCAATATTTGTCGCGTGGTCGCCAACGCGCTCCAACGATCGGGCAATCCAAACAATATTCAATACCCGCCCTATGTTTCTTGGATCTTCAATCATGAAGGTCGCAAGCGCTCTCAATGCCGATTGATATACCTTATCAACCTCGCGCTCACGTTGGAAAATATCCCTTGCAAGGTTAATATCATTACGAGCAAACGCATTTAGTGATTCATTTAACATTTTAGCAACGTGCTCGGCGATCCGTTGAATCTCTATTACTCCGACATCGCTGCCGCTGATAAAACATTCGAGACTCAGTCTGCCCACTTTCTCCAACTCGTCACCCATACGCTCAAGGTCTCGAACAATCTTCGAGACGGCGAGAACAAGGCGTAGGTCCGAAGCAATTGGTTGTCGCCTGACAATCAGTGCCTCAACCTGCTCATCCAAATCGATTTCAGCCGCATTGATCTTCTGTTCGATTTCACCCACTTGACTCAATAAAGATGAATCCTGAGTCGAATAGAATTGCAAAGCAGATCGCAGTTGCTCCTCCACTAGCCCTCCCATCTCTAACGTTGAACGCCTTAAAGACTCTAGTTCTACATTGAATTCGCTCGAAATATGCCGAAAGAAATCGTCATTTAAGTCATTCATTTTTTATCCGAATCGTCCTGTTATGTAATCTTGCGTCAACTCGTGCTTTGGATTTGTAAACACTTGTTTCGTGTCACCGACTTCAACAAGTCTTCCAAGATGAAAATATGCTGTTCTATCAGATACCCGAGCAGCTTGTTGCATCGAGTGGGTGACAATCACAATGGTATATTGCTCTCGTAACTCGTGGATCAGTTCCTCAACTTTCGCCGTTGCAATCGGATCCAACGCTGAGCATGGCTCATCCATCAAGATGACCTCGGGGCTTACTGCAATGGCGCGTGCGATGCACAACCGTTGTTGTTGCCCGCCTGACAAGCCTGTCCCCGGCTGATCCAGTCGGTCTTTCACTTCCTCCCAAAGACCAGCCCGTTGTAATGATGATTCCACGATTTGATCAAGTTCAACTTTACTTGCAGCAAGGCCATGAATGCGCGGACCATAAGCAATATTGTCAAAGATTGATTTCGGAAACGGATTTGGCTTCTGAAAAACCATGCCGACCCGCGCGCGCAAAGACACAACATCAATCATCGGATCATAAATATTCTGGTCATCGATTTTTATTTCGCCGCCGACTTGGCAGATATCAATGGTATCGTTCATCCGATTTAGGCAACGGAGAAACGTCGACTTGCCGCATCCGGATGGCCCAATAAACGAAATAACCTGACTGACTCCGATGTCCAGGCTAATATNGTCGATAGCCTGNTTGTCACCGTAAAACACATCGACATGCCGGGTTTCCATTCGCGGATTGTCAACATGAATGTCGCCGATTGTTTGTTCCGGGATCGCTCGTCCCTCCAGTTGGCTCGNGTTCTCGACCATTGACTCACTCATCACCCTTTCCATCACTTTAATCCTCTTACCAGCGTCGTTCTAGCTTTTTACGNAGCAAAATCGCNGCAGCATTCATGCTAATTAGGAACGCAAGTAGCACGATAATTGCGGCACTGGTTTTTTGAATAAACATCCGTTCCGCNAAGTCAGCCCACATAAAAATCTGCACCGGCAGCACTGTGCCTGGATCGGTCACACCTCCAGGTACGTCAACGATAAAAGCGACCATGCCAATCATCAAAAGCGGAGCTGTTTCACCCAACGCCTGTGCCATACCAATAATCGTTCCCGTCAGCATACCTGGCATGGCTAGTGGAAGAACGTGGTGCATGATGGTCTGCATTTTTGAAGCNCCCACACCAAGAGCGGCATCCCGGATGCTTGGTGGCACAGCACGGATCGCGGCTCGAGATGAGATAATAATGGTAGGCAATGTCATCAGCGCTAAGACGATACCCCCAACCAATGGAATCGAACGAGGCATTCCAAACACAATAATAAAAATGGCTAGTCCCATGATACCAAACACAACTGATGGCACAGCCGCGAGATTGTTAATGTTGATTTCAATGATTTCGGTCAGCCGATTCTTAGGTGCCATCTCCTCCAGATAAACTGCTGTCGCGACACCGAGGGGGAAGGCAATTGCAATACATACTAGAAGCGTCAGAATCGATCCAACGAGCGCGCCGCGAATACCTGCCATTTCAGCATCCCGAGAGGCAGACCCAAAAAATAAGTAATCACTGATCTGGTAGCTCACGCGTCCCTGAGCATTCAGCGCATCAANATAATCGATTAACTGATTACTAATTCGCCGATCTGCCTCTGGAGTCTCGCGGGAAATCAGCCCTCGAAGAAACGTGTCAACGTCATCATCAACAGCAAACTGAATCGCGACGGTAGATCCTAATCGATCTGGATTATCCAGCACGTAGTTCTTCAACCGCTGGCTAGAACCTGATGAGATTAATCGTCTAGCATCACGCTTGGCCTTGCGGCCTTCAGGGTTCCCTAATGCTTGATACAGCGAACTCCGAATCACGCCATCAAAGTCCCCTTCAGCAAGGGATTCGGCAGTNATTTGTCCACTCGGGNCCAACTGTTGTTCGTCCAACTTAAGATCTAATGTGACGTAGTACTGAAAAAAGCCCGGAATCCCTTTACTCAAGATGCCCACGAATAGTAAAACGAGAAATCCAAGAGCAATTGCTACTGCAGTTTTTCCCAGCCACACAAACCGAGTTTCTTTGCGTTTACGCAAATGAATAGATGCTGCGACGCGTTCAGCTGCCTTTTGAGGATCCAATCCTTGATATGGACGATCAGTCATACTGCTCTCGATACTTTTTAACGATTTGTAGTGCAAAATAATTCAGAGCCAGTGTNGTGATGATTAGCATCAATGCCAGTGCAAACGCTGACAGCGTTTTAGCTGACTCAAACTCCTGATCTCCCACGAGAATTGTCACAATTTGAGAAGTTACCGTTGTCACAGCATCCAGCGGGTTAAAGGATAGATTAGCTGCCAAACCTGCGGCCATCACAACAATCATTGTTTCACCTACCGCTCGCGATACAGCCAAAATGACCGCTGCGACAATACCGGGGAGTGCGGCTGGCAAAACAACCTGCCGTACAGCTTCGCTTCTGGTTGAACCAAGCCCATAGGCAGCATCACGCAAAGATTGAGGAACAGCATTAATGACATCATCTGACAGCGATGAAATAAACGGGATGATCATGACTCCCATGACCAAACCGGCCGCCAATGCAGACTCAGAAGCAACTTCCAAGCCGATAGATTCACCAATAGATTTCACAACAGGTGCAACTGTCAATGCAGCGAAAAATCCATAAACGACTGTTGGCACTCCCGCCAAAATTTCCAGCAATGGCTTGACGATACCGCGGATACGCGGCGTGGCATACTCAGCCAGATAAATCGCACTAAACAAACCAATCGGTACCGCAACCGTAAGCGCAATTGCTGAGATTAAAAATGTTCCGACGAACATCGGAATCATTCCGTAAGTCGCAGTACCACCTCCTGACCCAGCGCGCTCTGCCCCTTCAAACTGTGGATTCCATTCCAACCCAAATAGAAAGTCCTGAGGAGGAATTAACTTAAAGAATCTGATCGATTCGAAAAGAACCGATAGCACGATGCCAATCGTTGTCACGATTGCGACAAGCGAGCTTCCAATCAACATCCAAGTCAAGACCCGCTCGACATTGTTCCGAGAACGAAAAGCGGGGTTGATATGTCGATATCCTAATAGACCGCCGACCAATGACGTCGCAAGGACAAGCGAATTTGCGACAATGATTGCGGTGGCCTCCCAGCGTATCCAAGCATCACCGGCAGACTGAACCCAGGGCTCAACTTCGCCGAAATTGATCCCATTCACCACATTTGAGATCTTCGCCAACGCAATCGCACGGTCGATCGAATCACCAATTAAGATCTCTTCAGGAAAATAATCTCTGGCCATGAATTGGAACAAGAGATCTTTACCAATCGAAAGNATCAACAGGACGATCAGGGCTGGCAGTACCGAAGTGAGAGCAGCCCATACCCCGTGATAGTGAGGCAATGAGTGGAGTTTTCCTGCGCCATTTGATCTGAATGCAAACGCAACTCGCTGGCCTGCTATGAAGTACAGGGCGCCAATCACAAGCACTGTGAGCATCAAATTCGTAATAGACACGTGAACTTTCCCTCAGACATAAAAAGACCGAACGGATTGTCCCGTTCGGTCATCGGATAATCAACTAGCGGAAATGATTACTTGAGATCTGCAGCTACCAGAACTGGAAGATCTGTCATACGAGCTTTCATTTCTGCNGCTTCTTCAGCACCAAGTGGGATCATCCCAGCATCAGCAAGAATACCATCGTCGCCCCAATGCTTTAGCCACTCAGCCATGTACTTCTCTACACCAGGAACAACACCGAGGTGCTGATGCTTGACGTAGAAGTAAAGCGCACGTGATGCTTTGTACGAACCATCACCGATTGCATCGAATGTTGGCACAACACCTGACAACTCGGCACCTTGAAGTGTGTCAGAGTTCTGGTCAAGGTACGAGAAGCCAAATATGCCGTAAGCCTTAGTATCTTCTTGAAGCTTCTGAACGATCAAATTGTCCTGCTCACCTGCCTCGACATAAGCACCGTCTG
>PAFS01000032.1 GCA_002705325.1 Gammaproteobacteria bacterium
AATCATAGTACCCATCCCACCGTCGAGGATGATGATCGAATCTGTCAGTATGGATTCAAGCCACTGGATGCGCTCATCGCGTGTCATACTCAACTTCGAACTCCTAATGCGTGGCAGACAGCAAAGCTGAGATCTGCGCGATTGAGTGTGTAGAAATGGAAGTCTTCAACGCCTTCGCGGCCAAGATCTTCCGCCTGTGAGACAGCCGCATGTGCTGCGATCAACTGGCGTGTTGTTGGATCCTCGTCGAGCCCTTCAAATACTGTGGAAAGAGATTGTGGAATCGATGCCCCACAGGCACCCGCAAATCGAACCAGCGTATTGAAGTTGGTGACAGGTAAAATCCCAGGGATCAATGCAACATCAATTTGCGCCGCGGCGACACGGTCTCGGAAACGCAAAAAAATCTCGTTATCGAAGAAAAATTGCGTAATCGCTCTGTGACCACCAGCATCGACTTTACGCTTTAAATTCTCCAAGTCTGCATCTGCAGAAATTGCTTGAGGATGTGTTTCTGGGTAGGCCGCAATAAATAATTCGAATGGATGCTTCTCAAGTAACCCTTGAACCAAATCAGATGCGTAGGCGTAACCGTGAGGATGCGGCACATAATCGGCCTCGGCACCACGTTCAGGATCACCGCGCAAGGCGACAATCTGGCGGACCCCCATGTTCCAGTATTCGTGAGCGATTGAATCGATTTCCTCCTGCGGTGCGCCGACGCAGGTCAGATGCGGAACGGGCTGAAGGTTCGTATTTGTTAACAAACTTTCAATGACCTGATGCGTACGCTCCCGAGTGGACCCATCAGCACCATATGTGATCGAGACAAATTCTGGGTTCAACGGGGCGAGTCGCTCCACAGTTTTCCATAAACTTGCTTCGGCTTCCGGAGTCTTCGGTGGAAAAAATTCAAATGACACGCGTAGCGCGCTCATGGGCGATCCTTAGTTTTCTCAGAGACCAACAAACTAATATCCAGCACATCGCCAGGCAGTACGTTGGTTGCGGTAATCTTTAATCCTGCTTCTTCAAGCCAATGTTGAATGTCAGAAATTGCGATACCCACTGATGGTGCGGTTTTGGCCTGGACAGCTTCAGTAAATGCGACGAACAGAAGGCGTCCATGCGGTTTAAGAACGCGTGTCGCTTCTTTGATCAGAGCATCTGGGTTCGATGCGAAATACAGTACCTGGTCAATCGTAACAGTATCGAAATGCCGCGCAGGAAATCGCATTTGATACATGTCTTCTTGACGGACTGTGAGGTGTGGAAGATCTGCCTCCGCGAGTGCGTTGCGCGCGACCATGACCATTTTTTTCGATAGATCGATGCCGATACCGCTGTCGGCGAGTGGCCCTGCAATCTTCAGCATGCGGCCGGTGCCGGTTGCGATATCTAATAGATGTCCGACATCCCGACCCGCTAGGGCTTGCTTGACGGCGTCACTGAATCGGAGTTCATCGCCATGATATTCGTGAAGCCTGAGCCAATCAGGGACTTCGGTTTCGACAAACTCCTCTGAGAGCTTCGCTCGTGCATCACGCAGTTCATTGAGTCGCGCTTGGTCGAGCTCCATGAGGTCATCGTCCATCGGCAATTGTTCCAAAAGACCCGAAATCAGTTGTTGGCAATGTGCGTTTTGTGCGACTCGATAGAACACCCAATGCTGTTCGCGGAAACTCTCCAAGACGCCGGCGTCTTGAAGTAATTTTAAGTGACGTGAGACGCGAGGCTGCGATTGGCCGACAACACGCATCAGTTCTGATACAGTCAATTCGCCTTGAGCGCACAAACGCGTCAGCCTGAACCGGGTTGGTTCGGCAATCGCTTTCAACGCATCGATGTAATCGTCATATAATGTCCACATGCTGGATATAATAATATAAAGATATATTTATGTTCAATGGAGTTTTGATGTCAGAGCCCACAATTCGTTTCCACAACGTTCCTCTCAATCATGCAGAAGGAGTCCTCGGGGTTGCTGTCATGGACCGTCCTAAAGCACTCAACGCACTCGATCACACCATGATTCGTGAACTATTACAGGTCGTTGAGACGGTTGAATCAGATGCCGCGATCAAAGGTTTGTGGATCGAATCCTCAGTTGAGAAAGCATTTTGTGTTGGAGGTGACGTGCGCGATGTCACAAACAATGGGCAAACGGGTGGGCTGACGGATCTCACGAAATCCTCGGATTACCTTGCAGATGAGTATTTGTTGGATGTGTGGTTGCGTCATTGTTCAAAACCGGTGTTCGCATGGGGTGATGGATACATCATGGGTGGTGGCATGGGGGTGTTCCAAGGTGCCGATGTTCGTTTTGTGACCGAGCATTCTAATTTAGCGATGCCTGAAGTACGGATCGGGTTTGTACCTGATTGTGGAGGCAGTTGGTTCTTGAATCGTGTACCGAATGGTTTGGGTGTTTGTCTTGCAATGAGCGGTGCGACTGTTGGTGCGGCCGATGGATGTTGGTTAAATCTGGCTGATTGGTTATTGCCGCGGGGTGAGAAATCGGCACTGTTCGAGGCCGTTCTTGGCCTTTCATTCGCCTCGAAAGAGACAGCGTTATCAGAGATTGGTGAGATTCTTCATCAGGCGACATCAGAATCACCCCGACAAGGACCTTGGGAAGAGAACGGTGCGCGATTAGGTAACAGTATCCGGCACCAGTCACCTTTAGCTGTCTGGCATCGGATGCAGGAGTGGCACCAAGAAATTCCGGAATTATTTGTTGGGTTGGAACAGGCGAGCCCCGGCGCCACGATGGTGGCAGGCTACCAGCAACAACGAATCAAGTATGAAAATTTGAGCCAAGCCGTGATTCGCGAACATGACCTTGGGATGCGGTTTTTATCCGACGGTGAGTGGTGCGAAGGCGTGCGGGCGCTGTTGATCGATAAGGACAAAAAACCGCAATGGCGGTTCCAATCCGTTGACGACGTCACACCTGACTGGATTCGGTCAATATTCGCCCCCATGAACTGGACCACGACACATCCTTTAGTAGCCAGGCTGTCTGAAAAAGGGTTAATCCACGTTTGATCGAACAACAAGGAATTTCTGTATGAAAGTCGCATTTTTGGGCCTCGGTGTCATGGGCTACCCGATGGCAGGCCACCTCGCTAGAGCCGGTCATGAAGTCACTGTTTACAACCGAACGACGGCTAAAGCGGATCAGTGGGCCACTGACTTTGGCGGACACGTTGCGACAACGCCCAAAGACGCAGCAGTCGGGCAGGAAATTGTTTTTGCCTGTGTTGGTAATGATGATGATTTGCGTAGCATTACTTTGGGCGAGCAAGGCGCGTTTGCCGGGATGAGCGAGGGGGCGTTATTTGTGGACCACACCACAGCGAGTGCAGAAGTCGCACGTGAACTGGATNCAANNNCGAANTCTCTACATGTTGNATTNATGGATGCACCAGTCTCNGGNGGNCAACANGGTGCNGAGAATGGTGCATTGACTGTGATGGTGGGTGGGAATCAGGTNCATTTCGATCGCGCTGCGCCNGTGATTGATGCGTTCGCGCGCGCATGCACATTGATGGGAGAAGTGGGTGCTGGACAGCTGACAAAAATGGTCAATCAAATCTGTATTGCTGGTTTGGTCGAGGCATTGTCTGAAGGTCTCTCATTCGCTCGTGCGGCCGGCCTTGACGCTCACAAGGTCGTCGATGTCATCAGTAAAGGCGCTGCGCAGTCATGGCAAATGGAAAATCGATACCAGACCATGTTGGCTGATGAGTTTGAACATGGATTTGCGGTCGATTGGATGCGAAAAGACCTATCAATCTGTTTGGCTGAAGCGCGGAAGAATGGCTCTGCGCTTCCGATCACTGCAGCTGTTGATCAGCTTTACGGCGAGGTTCAGTCCATGGGTGGCGGTCGTTGGGATACTTCGAGCCTGTTCGCGCGTCTGGAAGCCATGCGTCAACGCGGTGGCAAGTGATCCATTCGACACCTTGATTAATCGCTTGGCCCGTCGAGAACACTCGCGGGTCGAGCTTGATCGCAAACTCAAAACATTTCATCCCGAGCTCCTTCAGCCCGAACGTAACGAATTGCTTGATCGTTTAGTGGAATTGAATCTGCAGTCCGATCTGCGGTTTGCTGAAATGTTGATTCGATCACGGTTGTTCCGTGGGCAAGGACGTCGCCGAATCGAACGGGAACTGACACAACACGCGATCGACCCGCACGATGTGAGTCTTTTCTTCGATCAAGCTGAGAATACCGAGTCTGATCGCTGTCTTGCTGCACTTGAGAAATGGATGCGTGGTAAAAAAGACCCAACACGTGACAAGGCACTTCGCTTTTTGGCATCACGTGGATTCAATTTTTCGGATGCAACAGAAGCAGTCGACGCGATTTTCCGCTAGCATTGCACCTCACTTGAATTCCAGACATTTGAAAAACCATGAAAAGCGCTGAAATCCGTTCGCAGTTCCTTGAATATTTTCAGGAAAATGGCCACACCATCGTATCGTCGAGTCCCCTGATTCCGGGCAACGACCCAACACTTTTGTTCACTAACGCAGGGATGGTGCAGTTTAAAGACGTGTTCACAGGCGAAGAAACCCGTCCGTATCATCGAGCGACCACGTCACAGCGTTGCGTACGTGCCGGCGGTAAGCACAACGATCTGGAAAATGTTGGTTACACAGCGCGTCATCACACATTCTTTGAAATGCTCGGGAATTTCAGTTTTGGAGATTACTTCAAAGAAGATGCGATCCATTTCGCATGGCAATTTTTAACAGAACGATTGNGACTTCCGAAAGAGCGCCTTTGGGTAACGGTGCACCATTCCGATCAAGAAGCTGAAGATATTTGGATTGAAAAGATTGGCGTTGATCCAAATCGGCTCTCCAGACTAGGCGATAAGGATAATTTCTGGTCGATGGGTGATACGGGTCCTTGTGGTCCATGCAGTGAAATTTTTTACGATCACGGCCCTGATGTCGCTGGCGGTCCTCCAGGTTCGGAAGATGACGATCTTGATCGGTATATCGAGATTTGGAACCTGGTATTCATGCAGTTTGAACAGTCAGCCGATGGATCACGCACACCGTTACCGAAGCCATCCGTTGACACTGGTATGGGGCTTGAGCGGATTGCGGCTGTGATGCAGGGCGTGCACTCGAATTATGAAATCGACCTGTTCCAGGCGCTATTAAGAGCTGCTGCAGATGTCACACAGACGACTGACCTGGAAGCAAAATCACTGCGAGTGATTGCTGATCATATCCGTAGTTGTTCATTTTTGATTTGTGATGGTGTTCTGCCATCCAATGAAGGCCGTGGGTATGTGTTGCGTCGAATCATTCGCCGCGCGATTCGCCACGGACATAAGTTGGGTTGTGACCAACCCTTCTTCCATAAAATCGTACACACATTAGTTGCCGAAATGGGTGAAGCATATCCAGAGCTGCGTGACAATGAGGACCGTATTGTCGCTGCATTGAAGCAAGAAGAGGCGCAGTTCGCGAAGACCTTGGATGCAGGAATGAAGGTGTTGGAAGATGCGGTCGAGTCGCTTCCTGGCAATACACTGCCTGGCGAACTGATTTTCAGACTGTACGACACCCATGGATTCCCTGTTGATTTGACGAATGATATCGCGCGCGAACGTGATCTTGAGCTTGATATCGANGGGTTTGATCAAGCAATGGCCGAGCAGCGCGAAAAGTCGCGCCAGGGATCAAGTTTTGAGGCCGAAGGCCAAGTGCGATTCGATTTGGATGGATCGACGGAATTTTTGGGTTATACACATCTCGATGCCAGTGCTGTCGTTGTTGCGTTGGCGAAAGANGGCCAACAAGTCGAGTTACTCGCAGCCGGTGAGTCTGGAGTGGTTGTGCTGAATCAAACNCCATTTTATGCGGAGAGCGGTGGTCAACAAGGCGACTCGGGTTCATTCACATCAGCCGGCGGTTCATTCCAAGTGTCTGTCACTAAAAAATACGGAGCGCACTTTGGTCATGAGGGCAAACTCGGCATGGGTGAGTTAAAGGTCGGCGATACCGTAAATGCGCGCATTGAAGGGCCAAGACGTCAGGCGACCGCGCTCAATCATTCGGCAACGCATTTGCTCCATGCTGCACTTCGCACTGTACTAGGCGAACACGTAACTCAGAAAGGGTCGCTAGTGACCCATGAGCGCACACGATTTGATTTTTCGCATCCACAGCCAGTTACGGCTGAAGACATCGCTGCGATTGAAGCAATGGTTAACGCAGAAATTCGTCGCAACGAGGATGTGATTACACGAGTCATGCCAATCGAAGAAGCGACGGCTGCCGGCGCGATGGCTTTGTTTGGCGAAAAATACGATGACGAAGTGCGCGTACTGTCAATGGGCGAGTTTTCAGTTGAATTATGCGGTGGTACCCACGTTGCTCGAACCGGTGACATTGGCCTTTTCAAAATCATTGCTGAGAGCGGTGTTGCCTCAGGTGTTCGTCGAATCGAAGCTGTGACAGGTGAGGGTGCGCTTCTTCATGTCCATGCACTTGAGACGACATTGGATCAAGCGGCAGCGCTTTTGAAAACAGGTTCGGACTCCGTGCTTTCTAAGATCGAGCAGATGGCTGAACGGTTAAAAGCATCAGAGCGTGAAGTGGACGCCTTGAAGATGAAGTTGGCAACAGCTGCCGGCGGCGATTTGTTAGACGATGTTATCGAGGTCGCTGGAGTGCAGTGTCTGGTTGCAAGTCTTGATGGGCAAGACCCAAAAACGCTCCGTGACACACTCGATCGCGTCAAAAATCGTTTGTCTCACGGCGTTGCGGTACTTGCGACCGTCCGTGATGACAAAGTCAATTTAATTGCGGGCGTGACAGACAACCTGGTTGATCAAGTCAAGGCTGGTGATCTGATTGGATTTGTTGCCGCACAAGTGGGCGGTCGTGGTGGCGGTCGTGCCGATATGGCTCAGGCTGGCGGTACTGAGCCTGCATCATTACCTCAGGCGCTGAAGTCAGTACCTGGTTGGCTTGAAGAACAATTGAGTTAGGTAGTTCGATGGCGTTAATCGTTCAAAAATATGGCGGTTCCAGCGTCGGCACTGTGGAGCGTATTCAAGGTGTCGCGCAGAAAGTGAAGGGATTCCGAGAGCAAGGACACGACGTCGTTGTTGTCGTCTCTGCGATGAGTGGGGAGACCAATCGGTTGATTGGCATGGCCAACGAGATCAGTCAGCGACCTGTGCCGCGCGAGATGGATGTATTGGTCTCAACAGGCGAACAAGTCACAATCGCACTACTTGCGATGGCATTAACCGAACTTGNCTGTGTGGCGAGAAGTTACACCGGTGGCCAAGTCCGTATTCACACCGATANNGCTCACACTANGGCGCGTATTCAAGCCATTGATGATGAAAATATGCACGCCGACCTCAAAGCCGCTCGGGTTGTGATTGTTGCAGGCTTCCAAGGGATGGATGACAACAACAACATCACGACACTTGGTCGAGGCGGATCGGACACAACCGCAGTTGCCTTGGCGGCTGCGTTAAAAGCAGACGAATGTCAGATCTACACAGACGTAGATGGGGTTTACACAACCGACCCGCGGGTTGTTGAATCAGCGCGTCGGCTGTCGAAAATCACCTTTGAAGAGATGCTTGAAATGGCGTCTCTTGGCTCAAAAGTTTTACAGATTCGGTCGGTCGAATTTGCCGGCAAATACAATGTGCCGCTTCGTGTGCTATCAACATTTGAAGATGGCCCTGGCACATTGATCACTACTGAGGAGTTAGATTCCATGGAACAACCAGTTATTTCAGGTATTGCGTTTAACCGTGACGAAGCAAAGTTAACGTTACTTGGCGTGCCCGATGTTCCTGGTGTTGCAGCGAAAATTTTGGCTCCAATCGGCGCGAAAAATATCGAAGTCGACATGATCGTTCAAAATGTGGGTGCAGATCAGACAACTGATTTTACCTTTACGGTCCATCGTAATGATGTCGAATCAGCTCACGAAGTGCTCGAAGGTGTTGCCAAAGACTTGAGAGCGCGTGAAGTTCGAAAAGATTCGAGGATTTGTAAGGTGTCAGTTGTCGGTGTTGGTATGCGTTCACACGCGGGTGTTGCGAGCCAGATGTTTGAGACCCTTGCTGCTGAGGGCATCAATATCCAAATGATCTCGACCTCTGAAATTAAGATTTCTGTTGTGGTCGACGAAAAATATCTCGAGCTGGCTGTGCGCGCTTTGCATCAGGCATTCGATTTGGCGCTCGAGGATGCCAATTAATACACCTGATGCATTTCGTGGTATCGATCGCCTGTATGGTGATCATGCCTATCAAACACTCTCAAAAAAACGCATTTATGTTGTTGGTATCGGTGGTGTCGGATCGTGGGTTGTCGAGAGCTTGGCGCGCTCGGGAATTGGTGAGATTCGGCTCGCTGATCTCGATGATATCTGTGTAACCAACACCAATCGCCAAATCCACGCGCTGTCATCAACGATCGGCCAATCGAAAATTGCCGTGATGGCAGAACGTTGTCGATCGATCAACCCTGCNATCACGGTTCATTGTGATCACGCCTTTGTTANGGATAAAACAGTTAATTCGTTGATCGACTCTGATTTGGATTTAGTGATCGATTGTGGCGATAACCAGATGGCAAAAGCATCGNTGATTGCACATTGTAAACGCATCAAAGTCCCGGTGATCACCATTGGCGCTGCTGGTGGCCGAATTGATCCAGGCAAAGTCCAGGTGCGTGATTTGGCGAAAACGGATGGTGATGCGCTACTCGCATCAGTGCGTCAAACACTCAGAAATCGCTACGGATTTTCTCGGACGCAGGGGAAACGCTTTTCTGTGANCGCGGTNTANTCCGATGAACAAACACGGTACTTGCAGGCAGATGGTNCAGTCGGACAACAAAAGCCTGCAACCGGAGCAAACCGACTCGATTGCGNGGGCTCCTTAGGTGCAGCCACACACGTNACGGCGGTNTTTGCATTTCATGCAACCGCTAAAGCGATCGATATCCTGCTTAATTAACAACCTCGAGCGTGATTGTTGGCCAATGGCTCATCCAATCGTAGTCGGGGTCATTGTCAGGCCGAATAACGACTCCGCTGATGAGATACCGGTCGGCGCTTGGTAACTCGAGCTCCACTCGGCCATTCGCGTCTGTGTGAGCTTCCGAAACGACAGCTCGATCGCTGTGTCGAAATGCCTTGATCAATACGCTCTCGAGCGGAGTGTTTCCATCGTATAGCGTAAATGCATAGTTTCCGGGGATGATCTGTGTCCATTGCCCTTCCAGAACCAGCTCGAATGGCATTTCTCCGGAGAGCGAATCGTTCACTTTTGCTTGTCCAGTTTTGATAAAACTTTTTGCGACNCGAACATAGCGTTCTGTGACTGGAACGATNTGCGGAATTGCTGGGTGTTGATCGAGTTGACGTTGGAGACCATCAAGTGAGATGTAGTTTGCCCAACGCTCGTCATCGTCACCAAATCGTATTGAAAATGGAGTGGTTTGATGGATGACACGATTGAGACCATGGTCGACAGTTACGGTTGCTGCGGGTCGAGAATCTCCTAATAAACCTTCTATCTCACGTTTGGTTTGACCGATGACAATAAANGNTGCTGTATCGACGGGTAAGTAGGGTTGNGCGCTACCGCGGAAGGTTTCGCCAACTTTAAGAGTGAGCTCAATTGTGCTGTTTACCGTCGTGTAGTGTTTNGATGGCTCGATCCAAAATTCATGGCCTTGAATTTGCGTGCTCCATATCAGAAGTCCAACTGAGAATGTTAGGCTACGAGCTATTGTCATATTGACTCCTAAAATTTGAGAATGAATCGATGAAACCTATGGTGTTGGGCGTACTGTTAGCGATTTTGAGTTGGGTCGCAAGTGCGCATGAGATGCGACCCTCAATTGCCTCGCTTTCAGTTGATTCTCAAGGCGTCATTCAGCTTGAGCTCGTGACCAACATGGAGGCTTGGCTCGCCAATGTTGATCCATCGCTGTCAGATACGAACGATTCTCCAAATGCGGCAAATTACGATCGCTTTCGGGCCCTCGATGCGACCGAGTTGGAAGTTGCTATTCGAGACAAAGGGAGGGATTTCAGCCGAGTCATTGAGATCATCGCAGGTGATCTCTCGATTACAATGACACTGACGTCGTTGAAGGTACTCCCCGTCGATGATGAAGAGCTTCCGCGCGATACTCAACTGAATTTCGTTGGAGGATTACCTGATGGTACAGAAAGCGTGACATATCGTGTGAATGACACCATGCCTAACACTGCAGTCCGTTTATTTCTCGATCATGCTGAGCCTCGCGTACAATTCGTCAAAAGCGGTCAGGAGTCGGGTGAGCTATCCCTTGACCGGGCAGTTGAGCGGTCTGTCAGCGATCTTGTCGTTGACTACATAGAGTTGGGATTCACGCACATTATTCCCCGCGGGTTGGATCATATTATCTTTATCTTGGGTCTCACGTTGATCTCGAAGCGTTTGGTTGACCTTGTGATCCAGGTCACCGCGTTTACGGTCGCGCATTCAGCAACACTTGCGCTTGGTCTGTATGGTGTTCTTGAACTTCCCGCGTCGATTGTCGAGCCCTTGATCGCTGCATCGATTATCTATATCGCTGTTGAAAATATATGGCATCACAAAGTGAATCGATCTCGAGCTTTGGTGGTGTTTGCCTTCGGTTTGCTGCATGGATTGGGATTTGCGGGGGTGCTAACCGAACTCGGGCTGCCGGAGCGCGATTTTGTCGTTGGTCTTTTGTCATTCAATATCGGCGTTGAGCTTGGGCAATTGGCAATTATTCTGGGAGCCTATCTGTCGATCGGTATCTGGATTGTGCACTATTCATGGTATCGAGCGAGGTTTGCCATNCCCATGTCTTTGTTGATTGGCCTTGTTGGCTGTTATTGGTTTGTCGAAAGAGTGATGAGCTAATGGCGACTAACGCACGAACAAACGCACAAGTGATGACGCGCGTCACCTGTATTGGGGCGATACTCGACGGATTATTGGGAGTGTTCAAGATCGCAATCGGTTGGGTAAGTCAAAGTCATGCGCTCATCGCAGACGGCGTGCATTCGCTATCGGATCTGGGTACTGATGCTTTGGTTATTCTGGCTGCAAGATGGAGCAACGAGGAGCCTGATGCGAATCATCCTTATGGTCACGATCGAATCGAAACGATAGCGACCCTTGTCCTGGGGAGCATTTTACTGGCTGTTGCTGGCGGTATTTTATACGACAGTTTGCAGCGTATTGTTGACCCAAGTATTGCGGTTGATCTCGGTGTGGCCGCATTTGCGATCACGATTACATCAATTGTGTCCAAAGAGGGGATTTATCGTTACACCGTCCACTATGCAAAGAAGTTAAATTCGAAGCTGTTGATGGCCAATGCATGGCATTCCAGAACGGACGCTTTGTCATCGATTGCTGTTCTGGTCGGGTTAGTGGGGGTTTCCTTTGATGCATTGTGGCTTGACGCCGTGGCTGCGCTGGTGGTCGCGTTACTGATTGCCAAAATCGCTTTGGGCCTGCTGTGGGATTCAATGCAGGAGTTAATCGATACGGCTTTGCCGGAGGACCAGATGATGGCGATCCGAGCAATTGCTATGAATGTGCCTGGACTTCGAGATGTTCATCAGATACGAACTCGAACGATGGCCGGAAAGATCCTAGTAGACCTTCATCTTCAGGTGGATCCTCGAGTGTCGGTGTCCGAGGGGCATGAGATTGGCTGTTGGGTGGCATCGAGCATTCGGAATAAGTTTCCCGATGTGTCGGATATCATTTTCCACATTGATCCTGAAGACGATGCCAGCATCGATCGACAGGCACCGACCACATTGAGGCCCTTGAGGGCCGAAGTTAAACATGCACTAGAGCAAGACTGGGGCGAAATATGCGATATTCAGGAGCTTCGGCTGCACTATCTTCGAGGTAAGATCGATATCGAGGTGCTGACGTCAACTCGTGTCACAGTAGCCGAGCTGAGATCAGCATCTCAGCGACCGTGGGTGGGCCAAATCTCAATACTTAAATCAATCCTGTAGTAAAAAAAATACATGGCCTTATTATCAATATATCAATGAAATCGAATTAGAGTATTTGAGAATTTCTGGAATGAAAATTTGGGTCCTAGCGATTTGGAGTGTAATGGCTTCTTTTTTAGGAGTTCAATCAAACGCTAATCGAGAACGTGATTTTGAACATGGCCGATTTTCGGTCTTTGTCGTGGCCGGTCTACTCATGACGTTAATCTTTTTGTTAAGCGTTTATGGGCTTGTCCAACTGGTCATGATGTATGTAAAATAGTGTCGTCGATATGGCTCGGGATCTGGATGAATTCTGACCTCGAAGTGTGCTGGAGTGCACACCAACAATCATAAACATTTAAATTTATTAAAATTTCGTTAACCCCCGTATTCAAAAACATAGGAGGTGTGCGAATGAGCAAAGCATTTACTGTGGCTCTATCGCTGTTGTCAACGCCAGCATTGGCAGATTGGCAGATTAATATGAATAAAGGTGTCACAGCCTTATCGCGTGAGATCTTTGATCTGCACATGCTGATCTTCTGGATCTGCGTGGTGATCGGCGTTGCCGTCTTCGGCGTCATGTTCTACTCGATTTTTAAGCATCGGAAATCTAAGGGTGCTGTCGCTGAACATTGGCATGAGAACACTACCGTNGAAGTGTTTTGGACCGTGATCCCATCAATCATTTTGATTGCGATGGCCGTGCCAGCGACCGCTACCTTGATGGATATGTACGACACGTCAGAAGCGGATGTTGATATCCAGATCACNGGCTACCAGTGGAAGTGGAGGTATCAGTATCTGGACGAGGATATCGACTTCTTNTCCAACCTATCGACTCCGCGTGNAGAGATCATCAACGAGTCTGCAAAGAATCCGAACTACTTGCTTGAGGTNGATAATACGCTNGTGATTCCTGCGAACAAGAAGGTTCGGTTCTTGATCACAGCCAACGATGTCATCCACTCGTGGTGGGTGCCTCACTTTGCTGTGAAGAAAGATGCGATCCCTGGATTTATTAATGAANCGTGGGTCAAGGTCGAAGAGCCGGGCGTCTATCGCGGGCAGTGCACAGAGCTGTGCGGCAAAGATCACGGATTTATGCCGGTGGTCGTCGAAGTGAAATCGGAAGCCGACTACGCGCAATGGGTTGCTGATCAAAAGGCGATGAAATTGGCGATGGCTGGCGAAGCGTCAAAAGAATTCTCAATGGATGAATTGATTGCAAAAGGTGAAGGTGTTTACCAGGCCGCATGCGCAGGTTGCCACCAGCTAAACGGTCAAGGGATCCCAGGGGCATTCCCTGCGATCACAGGAAGTGCGATAGCCACGGGCGCGATTGATGCGCACATTGACATCATTGTGAATGGTAAAACAGGCACCGCGATGCAGGCTTTCAAAGAGCAATTATCGGCAGTCGATATCGCTGCTGTTGTAACTTATCAACGGAACGCGTTGGGCAATACTGTGGGCGACACGGTCCAGCCAAGCGCCATCCAAAAATAAGAGGAAATCATTATGGCTACAGTTGATGTCGATCTACCGCACGTAAAAGACGAGGATCCTCACCACCACGGTNCTGCAAAAGGCCTTGGGCGCTGGTTGTATACCACGAACCACAAAGACATTGGTTCGATGTATCTGATCTTTAGTTTGACCATGTTCATGATTGGCGGAATCATGGCGCTGATTATTCGCGCCGAATTATTCCAGCCAGGTTTGCAACTTGTTGAGCCGAACTTCTTTAACCAAATGACTACGATGCATGGTCTGATCATGGTCTTTGGGGCCGTGATGCCTGCGTTTGTCGGCCTCGCAAACTGGATGATTCCAATGCAAATTGGTGCTCCGGATATGGCATTGCCTCGAATGAATAACTGGAGTTTCTGGATTCTACCTTTCGCGTTCCTGATCCTCTTGTCTTCGTTATTTATGCCAGGCGGCGCGCCAAACTTTGGCTGGACGTTCTACGCTCCACTGTCGACGACGTACGCACCGGAATCGGTAACATTCTTTATTTTTGGCGTCCATATAATGGGNGCATCGTCAATCATGGGCGCGATTAACATCATCGCGACTATCTTGAACATGCGCGCGCCTGGAATGACGCTGATGAAAATGCCACTGTTTGTGTGGACATGGTTGATAACCGCATTCCTCCTGATCGCTGTGATGCCAGTTCTCGCCGGTGTGGTCACAATGATGTTGATGGATATCCACTTTGGAACCTCGTTCTTCAACGCGGCAGGNGGCGGCGACCCAGTCCTTTTCCAGCACGTGTTCTGGTTCTTCGGACACCCAGAGGTTTACATCATGATTTTGCCTGCATTCGGCATTATCAGTGAGATNATTCCAACATTCGCCAGAAAGCGCCTGTTTGGNTACTCGTCAATGGTGTACGCGGTTGCTTCTATTGCATTGCTGTCGTTTGTGGTGTGGGCGCACCACATGTTTACCGTCGGGATGCCATTGGTCGGTGAAGTGTTCTTCATGTTCGCGACAATGTTGATCGCGGTCCCAACCGGTGTCAAAGTATTCAACTGGGTAGCGACGATGTTCCGCGGATCGATGACATTTGAGACACCAATGTTATTTGCGATCGCGTTTGTGGTTCTGTTCACCATCGGTGGCTTCTCAGGACTGATGCTCGCGATTGCGCCGGCTGACTTCCAGTACCACGACACGTACTTCGTTGTTGCTCACTTCCACTATGTACTGGTGCCCGGAGCGATCTTCTCGATCATGGCGGCGACCTATTACTGGTTGCCGAAGTGGACCGGACATCAATTGAATGAAACCATGGGTAAACTCCATTTCTGGTTGTCGTTTGTTGGTGTGAACGTCACGTTCTTCCCGATGCATTTTGTGGGTTTGGCGGGNATGCCGCGTCGGATTCCTGACTACGCGTTGCAGTTTGCTGACTTCAACAGCATGGCATCNGTGGGGGCATTTATCTTTGGATTCTCGCAGCTCGTATTTATTTACAACGTGATCCAGAATGTCCGCGCCGGAGAGAAAGCAACTGCGCAGGTTTGGGAAGGTGCACAAGGTCTTGAGTGGACGATACCGTCACCAGCGCCTTATCACACGTTCTCAACGCCACCAAAGGTTGATTAAACCGATGGCTGAGCAGAACCAAGCGAAAACCAATCGGCTTGTGGTGCGGCTNGCGACAGCCGCCATCGCAATGTTTGGTTTCGGCTTTGCTTTGGTCCCGTTGTATGACGTTTTTTGCGATATCACGGGGCTCAACGGTAAAAACTTCAGCCAAGGTCCTGCGGAANTTGNTTCAGTGGATCGGTCNAGGACTGTAAAAGTACAGTTTGTTACCGTTAACCCGGCGNGCATGCCTTGGGATTTCAAGCCAACTGTTCGCTCAATGCGAGTTCACCCTGGCGAAGATAAACATACAACATTTTACGCGAAGAATTCGACTGCGGAATGGATGGTTGCGCAAGCCGTTCCGTCTGTAACGCCATCGGAAGCCGCGCCCTATCTTCACAAGGTGAATTGTTTCTGTTTTGATCGGCAACCGCTGGACGCNGGCANNGATACNGANATGCCTCTGTTGTTCGTGGTCGACCCGGAGCTACCAGAGCACATTTCAACAATCACGCTATCTTACGCACTGTATGACCTGACTGATGATCAGAAGGTGACGCAAGTAACACTCGATAATGACAAAGGANGGGCATCTTTATGAGTGATTCGACATATTACGTTCCGGAACAAAGCAAATGGCCAATTTTGGCCTCGGTCTCACTTGGNCTTCTAGCCTATGGTGCAGCAATGACGATTACAGCCATGACTGCCGATCGNGAATCTTTTGGTCCTTGGATTCTCGGTGGAGGATTCTTGATACTTTTCTACGTGATTTTCGGTTGGTTCAAAGACCAAATTCGCGAGGAAGCTGAGGGGCTTCACAGCGATCAGCTCGATCGATCCTATCGCCAAGGCATGTTGTGGTTCATCTTTTCCGAGGTGATGTTCTTCTGCGCATTCTTCGGGGCGCTCCTCTATGTTCGTGTGTTCTCAGTGCCTTGGATTGGTGGTGAGGGCGACAAGGGCGTAACAAATATGTTNTGGGAGGGTTTCACTGCCACTTGGCCGTTGTTACAAACNCCTGACATGAAGCAATTCCCGGGCGCAACAGCGGTCATTGACCCTTGGCATNTGCCGTTGGTTAATACNGCATTGCTGATTACGTCGAGCGTGACTGTGACGTTCGCGCATCATGCGCTGAAGGAAAATAAGCGTGGCGCTCTCGAGGCTTGGTTAGCAGCAACGATTATTCTTGCTGTGATCTTCTTGTACTTCCAAGCGGTAGAGTACCATGAAGCTTANACTGAACTGGGGCTAACGCTTAACTCAGGGATTTATGGGGCGACGTTCTTCATGTTGACTGGGTTNCACGGCTTCCACGTGATGCTGGGTACAACCATGTTGTTTGTCATGCTACTGCGCTGCTTTGATGGGGCGTTTTCTCCAGAAAAGCACTTTGCGTTTGAAGCAGTCGCTTGGTACTGGCACTTTGTCGATGTGGTTTGGGTGGGACTGTTTATTTTCGTCTATATNCTCTAGCCACCGATCCCNTGGGGCTCGAGTAACCCGGTGGCAATCCCGATTGCCACCAGCGCGATGAGCCCCGCGGCTAGCCCAACGCGCCATGCAAGTGCATTCACGACACGCTTCTTGTCGGACGGGTCCTTCATCAGGAAGTAAAGGCCCGAAAATAAAACGCCAACGACGGCNAAAAACAAAATCACGATTAAAATTTTGAACATAGTATTTCTCACTGACTNGAAGGGTGCAGGAAACCACAATGTGGCTAACAAAGAAATGGTGGTTTTTGATTGTTGTGTTTCCAATCGTCNGTTTGTGCATCAAAGCGGGCTTCTGGCAACTCGACCGTGCGCATCAAAAAGAGGAATTAATCCGAGTTTTGACCGTCGGCGAATCGTTGTTAACGGCAGGNTCTGAAATGTTGAACGTAGGAGCGCAAAGCGGAACACATCAAGTCCGACTGACAGTCTACCGTGATACCACCAGACCGCTGAGTTTTTTAGATAATCGGATCCAGGACCGAGTTGCAGGTTACGAAGTTTTTACGGAAGCAACGACCTCCGACGGGTCAGTCCGGATGTTAGTCAACCTCGGTTGGGTCCCTGGTACGCAAAGACGAGATGAACTTCCGTCGATCGAAATACCAGCTGTGTTTGAACTGAAAGGGTTATGGGTTCCCGTGACTGACAGTTATTTGATGAGCGAATCGGATGCTGAGACCCTCGGTGACGCTCAACGCGTGCAGTCTCTGACGGATCTGATCGAGACCAATTTGTTACCCGGCATGGTGTTAGCCGATGGGTTATTACCTCGGAATGCCAACGGACCGAAGCCGAGACTCGGTCCAGCAACTCATTATGGATACGCCATTCAATGGTTTTTGTTGGCTTTGGTGCTCTGTGGGATGACGGCCGTGATCTTGAANAAGGGGATATTACGTGGGTAATCGAACAACTTTTTGGCTGATTTGGGCCATGGCTTTAGTCCCCATGATCGCTGCANTTGTCATGTATTTTGGGCAAATTGGCCTACCAGAAGGGCGCACACATCATGGCCAACTGGTAGCGTCTGGCACGCAGCATTCTGATATTGGGCTACCACATCCCGGTGAACCTGCGAAGTGGCAGGTTGTTCTGGCCTCAAATGCGTCGTGCTTGCCTTGTCAAACCTTTGGCGAGGGCATGGAGAAATTTCACACGGCGCTGGGTCGAGAGCGCAACCGTGTTGTTGTGTCTGAGGTCCAAGCGATGACATTGACGGTCAGTGAGCCCTCTATCTGGGTCATCGACCCACTTGGAAACGTCGTTT
The DNA here is from genome assembly GCA_002705325.1 of Gammaproteobacteria bacterium. Next base: position 17,923 of record PAFS01000032.1, read on the forward strand.
TAAAGTTTGAGCCTGGAATTAATCCAACGTTGATTCTCCAGGATTTGAAAAAGTTGTTGAAGGTATCGAAGGTGGGTTGATGGCAAATAATCTTCCATTAAAGCTAGCGACTATTGCTCTGTTCTTAGCAGTTGAAGTGGTCCTGATGGGTGGTTTTACACGGATCACTGATTCTGGCCTTGGTTGTCCCGATTGGCCGGGTTGTTTCGGCAAGATGGTAATGACCACCGATACTGAGACGATTGCGCATCTTCAAGAGCGTTACCCAGAAATCCATGTTGCGGTTCATAAAGGCTGGATCGAAATGATTCATCGCTATATCGCTGGAGGTCTTGGGCTCTTAATCATGGGTATCGCATACCTTGGATATCGTGAAAAAGATAAAACGCCCAACTACCCCTATTTGGTTTCGCTTGCGCTACTTGGACTTGTCATCATCCAAGGANCATTCGGTGCGTTCACGGTGACGCTGAAGTTGTTGCCGAATATCGTCACACTGCATTTAATGGGTGGACTGATCATCGTTTCGACACTGATGTNTTTGCGTCATCGNCTNAAACGTCTGGCTAANGGNGATACGCAAGCCATTTCCATGCGAATGCCAGTCCTTGTCGGGATTGGCTTANTGTTTGCTCAAATCATCTTGGGAGGTTGGGTATCGACTAACTATGCTGGTTGGGCATGCCCNGGNGTNCTTAGTTGCGCAGGCGGCGGTGAGGTGCANTACGATTTTCAGAGTGGATTCAATTTGCTCCCAGAGGTTGGGCCAAATTATGAAGGCGGACAGCTTGAGCACGGTGCACGAGCGGCCATACAAGTGGTACATCGGGCCGGTGCCTTCGTGGTCCTCGCCTTCTGGCTCGTACTATTGGCGGTTTATCTCAAACGTGGCGTAATCACGTCTCGTAAAGCGTCTCATTTTATTGGGTTAACCCTTGTGCAAATCGTGTTCGGCTATGCAAACGTTGTCTACGCAGTTCCCGACAGTCTCGCATTTATCCACCATGCCTTGGGTGTTTTGCTATTATTAGCNGCNTGGTCGNTTGCATATGAGACGGCCACTGAACAGGAGGATGCTGTTTATGGCAATGTTAGACACGCTTAATGCTGGGCCAACGAATCCAACTTGGAAGGATTATTTAACGCTCACCAAACCACGAGTTGTTGCGGTCCTTGTGTTGACCTCGATGGTTGGGATGCTTCTCGCACGGCCAGTACTGCCTCCATTTGAGCTATTTATCCTCGCAAACCTGGGTATCGGACTGGCTGCATCAGCTGCGGCCGCAGTGAATCATGTCGTCGATCGGCGTCTCGATGCAATGATGAGTCGGACCAAGCATCGACCGGTCTCTGAGGGTAAAGTGTCGCCATCCAATGCATTGGTTTTTGCATTCGCGCTGGGTTTAACTGGCCTAGCGATCTTGGTCANGGTGGCAAACGTNCTCACTGCGNTTTTGACATTTGCATCAATCATCGGTTACGCGGTGGTGTANACCNTGTATCTGAAGCGAGCGACACCGCAAAACATTGTCATCGGCGGTATCGCTGGTGCTGCTCCGCCACTGCTTGGTTGGGTGGCTGTGACCGGGTCGGTCGACCCGAACGCGTTGTTGCTTGTTGCGATTATTTTTGCTTGGACGCCACCACACTTCTGGGCTCTGTGTATCGCAAAAAAAGAAGATTACGCAAACGCTGATATTCCAATGTTACCTGTGACTCATGGTGAGGATTACACGCGCTTACAGATGCTTCTGTACACCATCTTGATGGTCATTGTCACGGTACTGCCATACCTCAGTGGAATGAGTGGGATCTTTTATCTGATCGGGATTTCCATCATCAACGCACGGTTTTTGATGTTATTGAAGCGATATACCGACTCGAAGGATGCGCAGGACGCGATGACCCTTTTTTGGTATTCGATTCGGTATATCATGTGGTTATTCCTCTTTTTGCTGGTCGATCACTTTGTCTTGCTGTGACTCCCAATGGTTGAGGGGATATCGGCACAGGTGAGTGGGCTGCGCCCCTTGCAATNGTAACGATCAACTAATAGTTCACAGTGAGGGTGAGGCCCCCCATCGAAAGTCCAGGAAGGACTCAACATATGATGTACTTTGGCCACATCGCTGGCGTATTAAAGGATCCGAAAAATGAGTGGGCTCTGATCGAGTGGGAGCGTTACTCAGCCAAAACAATTTTTTGACTCAGATTTCAATCTTGGCTGCGATTCCAGCGATTGCTTTGTATGTTGGTGTTATACAAGTCGGTTGGTTGGTCGCTGGTGAAGAGCCTGTTCGGCTTGCGGAATAAGCGCACTTGGGTCGGCACTCATCTTTTATTTTGCGATGTGGGCTGCTGTCGCGTTTATCGCAGTTTGTATGCACTGGATGGAAAAGACATATGGAGGCGAGGTATCGCTTGATGAGTGTCTTGTCCTAACCACGGTGACAGCGACTCCGCTGTTCCTCTCAGGTATTTCATTTTTGTTACCGGTGCTTCGGTTAAACGTCGCTGTCGCGGGCGCTGCCTTAGCCTATTCTGTGTATCTTCTTTAGCGGCACGTCGCCAATTATGAAAATTGATGAAGACCGTTCATTTATGTTTGCATCATCAATTTTAACAGTCGCGTTGTGCACATTGGTGGGTATGTTGGCGGCAAGTGTTATCGCCTGGAGTTACTTGGTTCCTCTCGTTTATCTTCCTTAAAGCTGTAGCCCGTAAACGGCATACAACGAGACCATTCCGATGATGAGTGTGGGAATGGTCTTTTTTGTTGCTAAAAAAGTGATTGCGGCAATGCAGGCAGCGATTGGCTTCGGATCGACCGCCACCGGGCCAAAGGCGCTCACGAGTCCGACATCACCCTGAAATATCCCAGGGATAACTAATGCGCAAAGGACTGCTGGCGGAACGAATTCCAGTGACTCCGTAAACCACGGTGGCAGCTTGAAGTATTGCTGACCCTCAATGAACGCGCATTTCAGCGCTAGCGTCACAAGGCCAGCAAGAGCCACCACAATTAAGAAACTATCTGTCATCATCCACTGAATCGCTTATACAAAACGCCGGCGAGAATTCCGAGTAAGCCACCAAGCATTAATCCGAAATTATACGGAAGCTCAAGCCCGAGAAAGGAAACACCAGCGCCGGTGAGCGCTGTGACTCGATGAGCGTTTGTCTTAAGGGTATTGAGAGCAAGCGCTAAGAACGTTAGCGGAATCATATATTCGAGTGACCAAAACACAGGGATCACTTGTCCGATCAGGGCGCCTACCAAGGTGCATAGTTGCCACAGGAGCCATAGAACAAGCGTGCCACCTCCGTAGTAGGCTATTCGCTCATTGAGATTCCAGTCATGCGTTGGGTAGTCTCGTTGACAGACTGCATAGATTTGATCCGTGAGTCCGTATCCTGCGAGCAGTCGAGAAGTCCGATTGGCATTCGCGAGATATGGCGCGATTGATGCGCTGTAGAGCACGTAGCGCAGGTTGATTGCTGCAACAGTCATGAGAATAACCCACAGTGAGGCTCCTTCGTCCATCAATTGATATGCAGCAAGTTGTGATGCGCCGGCGAACATCAGAAGTGATCCCATTATCGAATCGAGCCATGTATATCCGAACGAGACCGGAGTGAATCCAGCGATGAGTCCAAACGGAACGATTCCAGGTAGGAGCGGCAACATCGCGTACATCCCTTGTCGTGCGCGAGATTGAACATTTCTTGGTAAGGTACGATGCATGGATGGACCATACCGGAAGTGAAAAAAAAGCGCAGAAATTTTGTAACGGCATTGACAAATTGGATACCCACAAAGCGTGTGGATAACGATGGGGATTGATTTTTATTGGAGTAGCGAAAACGCCTAATTTAGTGGGGTTCACGCTCAGTGTTTAACATTTAAACAATGGAGATGTTTTAAAATAAACCTATAAAAATCAATATTTTAGCTAGAAATTTATTGCAACAAACTGTTTTTATTACAGTTTTTGAAAAGATGGTTTCAGGTGTCAGGATGTTTCAGAAAGTAACGCATCATTGTGGATAGCATGCACGATGATGGTGCAATAGTTATCGATTCGGAGTGGTGTTGGGTGCTGGAGTGCAGAGGTAGCGGTTGACTGAGTCGGTTGAGGTAAGTGCCTCCTTTGCGATTTCGCACGCGGCTTTTGATTCAAAGATTTGCTCTGTTGAAATCGGTGTCACGATTCCGGGAATCAGCATCATCAGAATATGAGCGGTTAGCATGAGTCAGCTCCTTTACATGAGCACCGATGGATACTCGTCGACTGTTTCGTCAATGGCCCGTTGTGATAAGCGCGGTTTCAACTGTCAGTTGGAGTAGGTCTGTGTTAGTCCACATGTGGATAAGGATACTTGCTACATAGCCGAGTGCAATTGCTCAAGACCATTTGAGATGTCCAAAAAATATATATTTACCCTTTGCCTGTCCCATTAGCGCCACACCTGCTGCTGATCCGATCGACAACAATGAATCCCATATAGCCGTCGAGGCCTGTGACACAGACCAGCATGATGATCTCTTCTATTTCGGCGGTGGTAACAAAGAATCCCTCCCAGACCGTGATTTTTTAGCGGTTGCAACATAAAAATCTAGCCCACTCTAGTCTGATTGACTTGATAGAGGCCTTTCTGGGCCCAGAAGAATCGCTAGCCAGCAATATTTTGGTGATTCTTCAAATGCAAGTTTTGCGGTCATGGTTAACGGAATGGCTAATAAGATGCCAACAATTCCTAATAACCAACCCCAAAATACTAACGATAAGAAAACCACCATGGGTGATAGGCCCAGCCCCTGTCCCTGCAGGCGTGGCTCGATAATCTGACCCAATGACACGTTGACACCGAGATACACCAGCGTTGTTAGACCGGCAGAGCCAAGGCCAAATTCGAGAAATGCAAGGATCACAGCAGGGACGCCCGCCAAAATCGAGCCAAGTGTTGGGATGTAGTTCAGTAAGAAGGCCAATAAACCCAAAACAAAAGGAAAATCGATTCCTTCGGCCAGCATAAAGATTGTNACGGCAACCCCTGTGATTACACCAATTAAGGTTTTAATCGCAAGGTACTGATTTAAGTGTTTCATGAATTGCGTAAACGCANCAAAAGGCTCGTGCTCNCCGCGCCCAAACGCAACGCGAATCTTTTGCGGCATCGANGCAGCTTCCATGAGAATAAACAGCACGATCAACAGAATTAANAAGCCATTCGTGAGGAGAGCTCCGAGTGCAGTGAGTAAGTTGGATAACAGGGTAAAGACACCTGACGTNTCAAAGGATTCGCGCAACTGATTCGCATCGATGGGTATATCGTAACTGGCGGNNAGCATCCAGAGTGAGTCGAGCTGCTCGTTGAGTCGTGCCTCATAGGTCGGGGNAGCTTCTCTGAATGCNTTGACTGATCCACCAACCACCGCGCTAAGACCGGCGATGATTGATAACAATAACACCAAGACGATGAGTACAGATAAGACATTCGGGACTCCTCTCCGTTGGAGACCAGTGGAGAGTGGAGCCGAAATCAGGGCGACGAACAACGCAACCAATAATGTCACGATGATTGGACTTGCCGATTTAATGCCTGCCAAAACGACGACAAAAGCGGCGAGATTAAAAAGCCAACGTTCTCCGGTATTCACTCGAGCCTCACATGATAGAATGCATAACCACAATGGTAGCAAAAGAGCGATGATTTGAATGCCTGTAATTTCAGGAAGTGGTGTTTTATTTGGATACCACGATGGGAGCGTGCTTTTNATCTCGCTNGNTTACGTTGGATGACTATNGGCGAATCACGAAATCNGTCGATCATCAGGCCACATTGTTTCTAACTGGATTCAGCATGAACTGGCCCGTGGGTCATGGGAATCGAACGGAGTCAGGTGCGATCGTTCATGTGAGTTCTTGGGCGTCACCATCCAAGGTAAATTCCGAGAATGCCGTGTGCCCCGCCAATGCANAGTGAAAAAAGAATAAATCCGCGGAGTAACACGAGCTTGGAAAAGNGATCTGGCNGGCCGNTGGAATGTCCAAAACCGGGTTTTAATCCATGAAACATCCCCTGTATGAGCGGTTCTTTCATGACAAACTGATGCCAAAAGACTGCTGATACGTGTGCGATGACAATGATCAAAACTAGTTTGCTGAGTATTGGGTGCGCTTGATTGGCGAAGTCGACGAGTGCTGGCGAGAGAAACGGTTCGAGTGGGGGCTGCTAATAAAATATCATCGGATGAAGTCATTCCTGACACCGCTGTCAGGCCGATGAAAAATGAGCATTAGATAAACAGCGAGGCCTCCAACTGTTGTATGGCCAGGTGTCTGTTCGGTCTGTTTCGTAANAACACGTTGCACGCTATGCATCACTTGTTTGGGTGAGGTCAGTGGAAAACTCGAGAAGCGCGCATACTTGGGTCCGNTGAATCCCCACACAAGGCGAAAAANAACCCATCCGCTGAGTAATATGCCAACGGTGGCATGCGCNTCGATGAGTTCNAGCTNGTCCCCAGAGATTTGCTGGNATATAACTCCCAGTGCAATTAGCCAATGACCAAAACGGACCCAAGAGTCCCAAACTGGCTGTGGTNACTACATCAGATTTCTCCATGGTTTGCGTGAGTTTGGTGATCTGGTGATACGTGTCGGCACGCACTATGTTGAGCGGGTCATTCGATTTGGTCCAGTCGCAAGCACTGCTTTTTTGTGTGACTCGAGAGACTTCAGGCGACTTNANTGATTGGCTTGTNNAANTTCCTTACAAAATATTGTCCGACAAAGTGTATTGCTATTTATAACCACGATGATTNNATTNATNCATTTCTGTGGCATTCTATNTTTCGTGAGCTGTTCGAGACGTTTCTGANTTTGGATTCGGTAGAACGTTTCATGGATGAAANTTTTNAACGGATTGAGGTGGAATATGCTTGTACTGACCCGTCGCGTGGATGAATCGATCCGTATTGGCGACGACATTCGGATTACCGTGGTGAAAATCAAGGGAACCCAGCAGATCTGCGTTGGTGTGGACGCGCCNCGTGACGTGCCTGTGTTGCGCGAAGAACTGCTGNTTGATCGGTCTGACGTATCTGACGAAGTCGAATCTTCAAACTCGTAACCCTTTTATTTGATCTCCAAAGTTCGCGTATCATTGAATGATAATGACATGCGGGTGCCTCATTGACCTCAAAACCAATCATATTTGTCCGACCGGGCCTNTNGGTATGCTTTTTCCAAGGATGGCTTNCAGCCGGTGAAAGCAANCAACTATTGCATCGCNTTCGAACTGACGTGGAATGGATNCAGGGAGAGATACGCCTTTTCGGGCGCAGCATTGACGAGCCGCGCTTGACAGCTTGGTCAGGTGATGTCCCCTATACTTACTCGAAACGGACACTTGAAGCGAGATCCTGGCATCCACAGCTGATCGATCTGCGGCGGAGTCTTGATGTCTTACTTACAACTCGCGGGATATCGACTCCGCGGGGTTTGAATCATTGCCTCCTCAATTATTATCGATCTGGTCAAGATTCGATGGGTTGGCATCGTGATAACGAATCTGAACTGGGTCGGCAACCTGTGATCGTTTCCTTGTCGCTGGGTGAACCCCGACGATTTCGATTACGACAAAAATACGACGGTACGAATGCTCCGCTGACATTTGAACTTNGCNATGGAGATCTGTTAATCATGTATGGATCGACACAGACGTATTGGGAGCATNCTTTGNTNAAGAGTCGAAGAGATTTGGGGCCTCGTATGAATCTGACATTCCGCTCAGTGGTTGTCTAAATGAGNCGGAGAATTTTGTGTGTGCTGCATCAAGNACATTCAACAACNGGTCAGGTNGGAATAGCGCTNCGGCAGCTCGGNCATCANNTGCACATCATTCGCCCCTTGGNTGGTCAGCGCATTCCGAGACAGGTTGATCGCTTTGATGGATTGATTGTNTTTGGTGGACCGATGAGCGCAAATGATGATCATCTCCAAGGTATCCGGACAGAGCTCCAGTTAATTGAACGTTGGATGCATCGGGATCGCCCGATTTGGGGGATTTGTCTCGGCGCACAACTGATGACCCGCGTTTTGGGAGGAGTGGTTTACACGCATCCCAGAGAGCGAGTTGAGGTCGGTTGGTATCCAATTGATCCAGTGGGTCCTGGTAAACGGATTTTGACGCCCCTGACCCATGTATATCAATGGCATCGTGAAGGTTTCGAGCTCCCAAGTGGGGCAAGCCGTTTGGCGTATGGGATCGTTGGCGGTCTCTTCCGAGAGCAAGCATATCTCGTGAGCCAAAACGCATTGGCCACTCAGTTTCACCCCGAGATGCAACCAAGAATGATGAACCGCTGGCTGATGCGGGCAGGCCACATGCTCGAACTGTCCGGTGCGATGAATATCAATAATCATCGGTGCGGAATCACCCAATATTATCCGAAGCAATCACGCTGGCTCAGGCGGACACTTGATNGATGGATTTCGTTTAAGCTTGCAGCCACGTGATCAAAGATTTGCAGTCAACTGTCGATACCTATACAACTCAACACAGTTACTCAGATAGGTTGTGCAANTACATGCATGGATTATTGTTAGTTACCGCTTTATTGACCCTCGCTTTTCTGATCTATGGACTTTACCAACTCAATCAGCGAGTGATGCGGCTTGAAGAAAANAAACGCCAAATCGCTGCTGAAAAAGCCTCGGAAGACCGAGCGGTCCAAGCGAAGGATTCGTTAAAAATTGACCATATTTTTCATGATCTTGAAGGTGAAGCTTTATTTTATGCGATGGTCGGCGAATACCGTNAAGAACTTGAGTTCTCGGAAGATGCGAGAAAGCGATTTGAACTTGTCGTTCGGAAACATATTCTCGAAATCCTAGAGCGTGCCAAAGGAGGCGAGCGTGCACTCGATTCGGAGACCATGATCCCCACATTGAGAGGTCCAGTCCGATCATGGTTACCGCAGGATGTGGTGGGATCTCTGTTGATTCANGGCAATATTCTGGCAACTGATCCAANAGATGAGAAAGCAGTTCAGTCCATTCAGGGGACGATCGATCGCCTCTACATGCAGCTTGGCNATCAATCACCGAATGATCTGCTTGGGCTGAATGATGATCAAGTGCAAGAGGCGGACGGTCAGATGACAGAACACAATGACGAGCCGAAACGCCCCTCGGGCGCTGACGGATTTATGTAACACAATCTTCATTTGTTTTTTGNTACNTAACTCTATATTTTGATATTTATTGAAANATTGAANTGATATTGNTNGNNATGGATACNANCACCGCAGTCCGCTGTTTTCAGGCGATAGGGCAAANGCATCGGTTAGAGATGTTTCGACAACTCGCACAAGCAGGTGACGCTGGCATCACGGCAGGCTTAATCGCTGAAGCTCTCGATTTAGCGCCATCTCAGGTAAGTTTCCATTTGAAAGAGCTTGAAGCGTCGGGTCTTTGTTTTGCGGAACGAGAAGGGCGTTTTATTCGATATCGAATCGCACCCTCTGCGGTGCGCGCATTATTGGAATTCCTATTGGCGGACTGTTGTCAGGGGCGAAACGATCTATGCTCGCCGGCGTTGTCCAAAATCANCACCAGGCATTAAGGAGGAAGTGATAAATGCGTGTTGGAATTAATGGACTTGGTCGTATTGGTCGATTGGCGATTCGAGCCTTACAAAACCATCCGACACTCGAATTGGTTCATGTGAACGATGTGGCTGGTGATGCGGNAACCCATGCGCATTTATTGNCNTTTGACTCGGTTCATGGGGTGTGGGATGTCCCGGTTGCAGTCGATCGGCATGATCTTGTGATCAAACAAAAACCGATTCGGGTCACTTCTGCAAGAACGCTTGAGGATGCTGATTTTGGCGACTGTGATTTAGTGCTTGAGTGTACGGGTCAATTTAAAACGGTTGATGCGTTGACACCGTATCTTGACGCAGGCATTTCTCAGGTGGTGGTTTCGGCACCGATCAAAGTGCCGGAGGTGCTGAATGTTGTGATGGGCGTGAACCAAACACTATTCTCTGCTGAAAAGCATCCAATCGTTACCGCTGCCAGTTGCACAACAAATTGCATTGCGCCTGCCATTCAGGTCATTCACGAGACGTTTGGCATCAAACATGGGTCGATTACGACTGTTCATGACATTACAAACACACAAACCATTTTAGATGCCCCTCATAAAGATTTACGTCGAGCACGTGCTTGTGGCATCTCTCTAATTCCGACCACGACAGGAAGTGCAACTGCCATCGCAGAAATCTTTCCCGAACTTCGTGGTCGTCTGAATGGACACGCAATACGGGTTCCACTGGCGAACGCATCGATTACAGACTGTGTGTTCGAGCTTGAATGCAAGGTGACTATTGAAGAGGTCAACGTGGCTTTGAAACAGGCGGCGGAAACCTCGTTATTTGGCATCCTAGGCTATGAAGAGCGTCCTCTGGTCTCGGTTGATTACAAGACTGATCCTCGCTCGAGCATTGTTGACGCCCTCTCAACGATGGTCGTGAACGACACGCAGTTAAAGCTGTATCTCTGGTATGACAACGAGTGGGGATATGCGAACCGTTTGGTTGAGTTAGCAGCCTTCACTGGGACACAGCGTGGACTCTAAGCTACATGACTATGCTGTAATTACCGGCAATTACTGGGCGTTCACCTTAACTGATGGCGCCCTGCGCATGCTGGTTGTATTGCACTTTCACAGCTTGGGCTTTACCCCGCTCGAAATCGCATCTCTCTTTTTGTTTTACGAATTTTTTGGAATCGTGACCAATGCAGTTGGTGGCTGGTTAGGTGCACGAATTGGCCTCAATCGTACGATGCAAATTGGTCTTTTGTTGCAGATTGGCGCGTTATCGATGCTACTGGTGCCAGAACATATGCTCAGTGTGACCTGGGTGATGGTCGCACAAGCGCTGTCCGGTATAGCGAAAGATTTGAACAAAATGAGTGCTAAAAGCTCCATGAAGTCGATCGCAAGTGATCAAAATGATGGGCTATACCGAATCGTTGCGTTTTTAACAGGCTCCAAGAATGCATTAAAAGGTGCCGGCTTTTTTGGAGGGGCTCTCTTACTGTCGGTATTTGATTTTCAGGGAGCGATCATCGCAATGGTGGTCATGCTGACCATCGTGTGGGTGTTCAGTCTTTTATTGTTACGCCAAGAACTTGGTGTGATGAAGCATAAGCCGGCATTCAACCAGATTTTCTCAAAGTCGACCGCAGTCAATTGGTTATCGCTTGCGAGATTCTTTCTATTCGGTGCCCGCGATGTTTGGTTTGTTGTGGCCTTACCAGTCTTTCTGCATACGACGCTTCAGTGGGATTTTTGGCAAGTCGGAGGCTATTTGGCTTCTTGGATCATCATCTATGGATTCATTCAAGCAGTCGCGCCACGGTTAACCGGGAAAAATCAGGCACCGCGTGCGGTACGCATACAACTGGTGATATTTGGTGGTTTACTCGCACTCGTCCCAGCAGGGATCGGGATCTCACTGACTAATGATGTTTCGGTTGTCTATGTGGTGACCATTGGCTTACTCGTCTTTGCGCTTCTGTTCGCAATAAATTCAGCACTCCATAGCTATCTGATCGTACGATTTGCACGAACCGACGGGGCGAGTCTTGATATTGGCTTTTATTATATGGCCAACGCCGGTGGTCGTCTGGCTGGAACCGTTGCCTCGGGCGCTTTCTACCAACTATTTGGTTTGCAGGCTTGCCTGTGGGTCGCAACCGTGTTGATCACGCTCGCGTCAGTCACAGCACTCCTTTTACCACAACAGGAGGCAGGCATCGCCTAGCAGTGCCTACGCGCTTTTAGACTTCAGGGTTTGCTTTGATTCGATGGATTGAGAGATCAGCACCATTGAATTCTTGCTCTTCGGACAAACGTAGTCCAAGTGTGTTGCCGATGATACCGTAAACAATGAAACCACCCGTTACGGCTATCCCAATACCCGTTATCGTTCCGATCAGCTGAGCTATGAATGACACTCCGCCAAGGCCACCAAAGGCTGTCGCTCCGAAGATTCCACAGGCAAGCCCGCCCCAAGCACCACAGACGCCGTGAAGCGCCCAAACACCAAGTACATCATCCAGTTGCTTTTGCTTGGAGCACCAAACAAATAGCCAGACGAATAAGCCACCGGCGACTAGCCCTGTCGCGAGTGCTCCAAGTGGATGAAACACATCAGAACCGGCGCATACGGCAACAAGGCCAGCGAGTGGACCGTTGTGGATGAATCCGGGATCATTTTTCCCGACTACCAACGCTGCAAGTGTTCCACCGACCATCGCCATCAAGGAGTTCACAACAACCAATCCGCTGATGCCCTCGACGGCCTGGGCGCTCATCACGTTGAAACCGAACCATCCGACTGCAAGAATCCAGGCTCCGAGCGCTAGGAAGGGAATCGAGCTTGGGGCGAAAGATGTAATATTTCCGTCGCGAACACGGCCCGATCTTGAACCGAGAAAAAGGACAGCCACCAAGGCGAGCCAGCCGCCCACGCCGTGAACTACAACCGATCCGGCGAAGTCATGAAAACCTGACCCGGTGCTGTCTTCTATCCACTGCTGGAAACCAAAATTACCGTTCCAGATCATGCCTTCAAATAGTGGATATATCAGCGCGACGATTGAGACATTGGCGAGCATCATTGGCCAGAAGTTTCCGCGTTCGGCGATTCCACCCGATATGATTGCGGGAATCGCAGCNGCAAAAGTGACCAGGAAGAAAAACTTCACAAGCGCAANGGCGTTGCCGTCCATCATCTGGTCAGCGCCCATCAAAAATCCGGTAGTGTAAGCAACCTGATAGCCTATGAAAAAATAGGCCAGAGTTGATGCACCAAAGTCAGTTAAGATTTTCACTAGCGCATTGACTTGGTTTTTGTGGCGAACCGTTCCGACTTCCAAAAATGCAAAGCCAGCGTGCATGAAGAGCACTAAAATCGCTCCCAACAAAAGAAAAAAGGTATCCGTTCCAGCAACGATGACGTCAATCCGTTCAGCAAGGCCAGTCAGAGTCGGCTCCATAAGGTCTCTCCGTTATACGCACCATGATGGTGCAAATTAACTCATAGTAATCTGTCTGCGCATAATGTTCGCTCAATATGCGCGAATTTGGTGCGAAAAAAGCTTGCTGGGATGGGGTAGCGAAATGTGTGCCAAAAAAAGGCGGGATAGACCCGCCGAAAGATCGCAACCGTTCATTCTATGCTGCTGATTGCCTTCCTGTGCTGTGCGCCATCCACGATAGGGTCGTGTCGAGCATTCGATTAGAGAAACCCCATTCGTTGTCATACCAGGAGACAACTTTTGTTAATCCACCGAGGACTTTGGTGTGATTTAAATCGACGATTGAACTCGCTGGATTGTGGTTAAAATCCTGACTCACCAGTGGCAGCGTATTCACAGCTAATATCCCGTTTAGCCTGTCGAGTGCGGCCTTCTGGAGCGTCTGGTTGATCTCATCTTTTGATACTTGGGTCTTGAGTCTACATGTCAGATCCACTAACGATACATTGATTGTTGGTACCCGCACCGCCATGCCATCAAGCCGTCCGTTGAGATGCGGTAGCACCAATCCGACCGCTGCCGCGGCACCAGTTTGAGTTGGAATCATTGAATGTCCTGCAGCGCGACCCCGGTAGGGATCGGAGTGATAGACATCAGTCAGTTTTCGATCATTTGTGAACGCGTGGACAGTGGTGATTTGTCCATCGACTAGGCCAAAGGCATCATCGAGCGCCCTAGCGAGTGGTGCGAGGCAGTTGGTTGTGCAACTGGCATTACTAATCACCTGCATGTCATCGGTGAGCACGGTATCGTTCACACCATAGACAACGGTTGCGTCGACATCCTTTGCGGGCGCACTGATAATAAATTTCTTGGCACCAGCCTTGATGTGGGCAAGGCCTGCATCTTTTGATGTAAATAGCCCGGTGCATTCGTACACAATGTCAACATCGAGCCGATCCCAGGGTAAGTCTGCTGGGTCCCGAACAGCGAGCGTTTCGATACATTGACCGCGTCGATTGTCAGTCCATTGTCGATGTGCTCAACATGAAATCCAAACCGCCCATAAGTCGTATCAAATTGTAAAAGATGTGCATTGATCTCTGGACTACCGAGATCATTGATTGCGACGACTTGGATCTTTGTTTGTAGATTTCTTTCATAGAGCGCACGGAGAATATTGCGTCCGATCCGTCCAAATCCATTAATTGCTACTCTAATCATGTCATCCTACCCATGTTTGTGCGTGCATTGCGCGACGATTGTTTGTAATATTACGTAAATTTACGAAAAAAGAGATCGATCTGCAAGGGGNATNTTGGTGTTAGCCCAAATTGAGTCATCGCTNGATCAATTGAGCCGNTCTGAGCGCAAAGTGGCAGCGTTNGTTCTNGGCGACGCGNCACGCGTNTTGTCNATGTCGATTGCTCGGCTNGCGCAAGAGGCTGATGTGTCTGAGCCGACCGTTAANCGCTTTTGNCGNNCATTTTCAGCAACCGGATTTCCNGACTTNAAGCTGAAACTGGCGCAAAGCCTCGCAAGTGGACCGACGCTGACGACCNCGATGGTNGCTGACACTGACGCAATNCCTGAAATCTTCNCGAAGCTGACTGACAAAGCNATTCGCTCGGTCCATGATCTNAAGTCATCAATCGATGNGCTCACCCTTGAGCGTGCGGTCGATTTGTTTTGCCAAGCAAGNCAGGTTGCATTCTTTGGGATGGGGGCAAGTGGCTCTGTNGCACGTGACGCGCAGCACAAATTCTTTCGATTCAATGTGCCGGTTGTTGCTTATGANGATGGTTTGATGCAACGCATGCATGCGGCAGCAATGAAGACNGGAGATTTGGCTGTTGTGATTTCNCATACCGGNCGGACCCGCGCGATGGTTGAGGCNGCGACTTTTGCGCGTGAAGCTGGGGCAAGTGTGTTGGCGATCACGCGNTNTGANACACCNCTTTCACGGGTTGCGACACTCACTGTTTCGGTTGATGTGNATGAAAATACTGAGCTGTATATCCCAATGATNTCGNGNCTGATGCAGTTATTGGTGTTNGATGTNTTNGTNACCGGNGTTGCNCAAAAGCGGGGAACAGATTTTCAGCCACATCTTGCGCGGATCAAGCAGGCGCTGGATGGAACAAGGCTGCCTGACTGAGATGTCTTTCGATTGTCACAATATCTTGTTAAATTACTACAAAGGACTGAAATGATCATCAAGGTAGAGTTTTGAGCATGCGTCGAACAAAGATTGTAGCCACACTGGGACCGGCGTCAGACCGCTCCGGGGTCTTGAAAGCGCTTCTAGAAGCCGGTGTCGACGTCTGTCGGTTGAATTTTTCTCATGGCAGCGCTGATGACCATCGTCGGCGATCGAGTGAGGTGCGGCAAATCGCAAAAGATCTCGGACGAACAGTTGCGATTCTTGCCGATCTTCAAGGACCGAAGATCCGGATTGCCCGGTTNAAAGAACAGTCGGTGATATTGGGTGTTGGCGCGCGATTTGTACTGAATGCCGATTTGAATCCGAATGACGGCGACGANACGCAAGTCGGGTTGGATTATCGAGAGCTTCCAAACGATTGTCGTCCGGNCGATGTGCTCTTGCTTGANGACGGACGNGTGATTCTGCGCNTCGTGGANGTCACCGGATCTCAGGTGGTGACGGAAGTTCTCACCGGCGGAAAGCTGTCAAATAACAAAGGAATCAATAAGCAAGGTGGTGGGCTATCAGCCGCCGCCTTGACTGACAAAGACTACAGAGACATGGATGTGGTCGCAGAAATTGATGCCGATTTCGTTGCCATCTCCTTCCCACGGGATGCAGAGGATATGCATTTGGCACGCGCAGCTCTGAGTCAACGTGGCTCCCATGCTGATTTAGTGGCCAAAGTGGAGCGNGCTGAAGCGGTTGCTTCCGACGCTGTACTTGATGCATTGATCTCTGCAAGTGATGCCGTGATGGTCGCGCGCGGTGATTTAGGAGTCGAGATCGGTGATGATCGACTGATCGGCGTGCAGAAGAAGATCATTACTCGCGCACGGGCACTGGATCGTCCAGTGATTACAGCAACGCAGATGATGGAATCCATGATTTCCAGCTCAATGCCAACACGTGCTGAAGTGTTTGATGTGGCGAACGCCGTGTTGGATGGAACAGATGCGGTGATGTTGTCAGCGGAGACGGCTGCTGGCGATTACCCGGTAGAAACAGTCTTGTCGATGGCCAAAACGGCAGCTGGCGCCGAGCAAACTGAGCAAGCACGGGCTCTCGGTGCCAGAGTCGAAGCCCAATACGGTCGTCGTGACGAGGCAATCGCACTGGGTGCGATGTACATCGCAAACCATTTAAAAAAATTAGCTGCGATTGTGTGTATCACTGAAAGTGGTTCCACGCCCCTGTGGATGAGTCGCTCAGGGGCTAGTCTTCCAATTGTTGCACTCTCGGCGCAACCAAAAACCTTGGCTCGCATGTCGCTATTCCGGGGTGTCATGCCTTTGGCTTTCGACCCACCCACTGATGAGTCGATGAGCTTTGTCGATCAAGTTGTCGTTAGACAGGTTGCCGACTCTCTGGGTCTCCCTGTCGATAGTCAAGTCCTTCTAACCCGAGGTGATCGTTTGAATACGCCAGGCGGCACCAGTACCTTAAAAATTGTATCTGTCGAAGAGGCNAAGCGAATCACAGATGGTGATTGAGTCAAAAATCCCNAAAGAAGCGGAAATCCCCCCCACTGATTTTGTCATCGTTGGTGGTACTGGAGATCTCGCACTCCGAAAAATTTTTCCTGCATTATTNCATCGATTTTTGGATGGNCAGATCCCAGAGAGTTGNGCTCTGATTGCNGCAGCACGTCATACNTTGCNNAAAAAAGACTTCTTGGATCNNTTNAGACCGTTTTGTGACGAAGTGATCACANCCGATAACGAAGCNGATTGGTTNGCTTTTGGTGATCGNGTTCAGATTATNGGATTCGATGTTCAAACAGGTGAAGGCGCAGNGGATATNGAAGNCGCTTGCATTGCGACTGCCGCTGTACCACGTGTTTTTTACTTTGCGATTTCACCGACGTTNTTTGCNGATGCCTGTCAAACACTCGAGCNAACGGGCCTCAAAACAGAACANACTCGTTTGGTTGTTGAAAAACCAATGGGCCACGATTTACAGAGTGCGGAAGCCCTTGATGACTCAATTTTAGCTGTTTTTGAAGAGCGTCAGATTTACCGAATTGATCATTATCTCGGNAAAGAAACGGTTCAGAATTTGATGGCGCTTCGCTTTGCGAATTCGATCTTTGAATCGCTTTGGTCGAATGCACACNTTGATCACGTGCAGATCTCTGTCGCTGAAGAGGTCGGTGTTGGTTCTCGNGCATCNTACTATGATGATTTTGGTGCGCTTCGGGATATGGTTCAAAANCATTTGTTGCAGNTGTTGTGTCTNGTTGCAATGGAGCCACCNTCAAAATTCGNCGCNGATCAGGTNCGTGATGAGAAGCTTCGAGTTCTCCGGGCACTGAAACCNATCACACGAGATAATTTCGATCNCTNCGTCAAATTGGGTCAGTACACCAAAGGATTGGTCGAAGCGACTCCGGTGGACTCCTANACCANCGAAGTTGGACATGGGAGTGACACTGAGACCTTTGCGGCGTTGCGCTGTGAGATTTCCANTTGGCGTTGGTCNGGCGTTCCCTTTTATTTGCGGACTGGNAAACGTCTNGCAGGACGTGCNAGTGAAATCGTGATTACGTTCAAGCGACCTCCACACAATATTTTTGAAGATGGCCCGCGCAGTTCTGAGGTGATGGAACCAAATCGTCTCGTGATTCGGTTACAACCAAACGAAGGATTAAAGCTCAGCATGACCAGTAAAGAGCCAGGACCAGGTGGCATGCGATTGTTCCCTGCAAGTCTCAACCTGTCTTTTAATGAAACCTTTAAGACTCGCTTACCCGAGGCATATGAGCGTTTACTGATGGACGTTGCTCGCGGTAACCAAACCCTCTTTATGCGATCGGATGAGGTTGAAGCCGCCTGGGCGTTCATTGATCCGATCGTTCATGAAGCGAAGCGTCGCCAGCCAGAAAAATATACCGCTGGTACTTGGGGCCCTGTCTCCTCGTTTGAGTTAATGACTGAATACGGACATCGTTGGATTGAGCCTGAGGTGGATGGATGAGTCTGACTCAAGCCATTACTCGTATGCTCAGTGAAACCATTGCTCGAAAGGGTGTTGCGCGTATTGCATTTCCTGGTGGACGAAGCGCCATCGATCTGATGTCCGAACTGTCGAGAGCGTCGATTGATTGGTCATCTGTTCGCGTGACGCTCGTTGACGAGCGCGCAGTTGATGAATCATCAGACGCGTCAAATGCCAGACTGGTGAAGTCGACACTGTGCGTCAATCGTGCGAGCGATGCGACGTTTGAGCCGATGTTGATTGGAGACGATGCCGCGTCGTCTGCCGATCAACTGAATCAAAGGCAATGCCCTCTTGATATCGCGATCCTTGGTATGGGAGACGATGGACACTTTGCCAGTCTTTTCCCAAGTGAAATGGCTGGTCCGGGGTTGGACGATGGACAAGCAGGTTTTGTCGCAACANCCGCTATTGGNTCACCGGCTGTGCCACGANTTTCGATGACANTGAAACACATCTTATCGGCTCAGTTGGTGGTTTTATTGGTCAGCTCAGAGGCAAAAGAAGCCAAAGTGATGGCTGGTTTACGATCNATTGACGCNATGAATCCCATNAGTTACTTGCTCGCCTCGGATGANCCAATCATTGTTGANTGGCNAGATCGAACGTTGACAACGATNCAGCGAGGCGCGATTNATGAATCGTAAAGACGTNGTGCAATCTGTTCTTCAANCCATCGAGGCTCGCAGTCGGAACTGGCGAGCATNCTATCTTGATGGAATTCGGGAGATGGCTGATGCATCGGATTCAGATCGTGGNCANNTNNGTTGCTCCAATCTTGCGCATGCNGCTGCGGGNGCACTNGAGGATCAAGCGACGCTGTTAACAGTGGANAGCACGCGTGCANAAAATCTGGCGATTGTGACTGCATATAATGACATGCTGTCTGCGCATCAGCCGTATGAGAACTATCCCGATCGAATTAAACAGACAGCGAGATCACTCGGGGCGATNGCGCAGGTTGCNGGCGGTGTGCCTGCNATGTGCGATGGTGTCACGCAAGGGCGTCCTGGGATGGAGTTATCATTGTTATCGCGAGATGTGATCGCGATGTCGACGGCCGTTGCACTGAGTCATAATGTGTACGATGCCACTGTGGCTCTCGGCATTTGTGACAAGATTGTGCCTGGTCTCTTGATGGGTGCTTTGTCGTTTGGTCATTTACCGACGGTGTTTATTCCGGCTGGACCGATGCAAACGGGCATCAGCAATGACGCCAAAGCTCAGGTACGGAAAGCNTTTGCCAAAGGTGAGGTTGGTCGTGAAGAGTTGCTCNCCTCAGAAGCCGCCGCCTATCACAGTCCCGGTACTTGCACNTTTTATGGNACGGCNAATTCCAATCAGATGTTGCTCGAGATGATGGGGGTGCAACTTCCNGGCTCGAGCTTTATTAATCCAGGTGACGAAATTCGAGGCGCATTGACTGATGNAGCNGTTGAGGCTGCTCTCAGTGCATCACGTGGGAGTGATCACTATTTACCGATTGGCCTTGTGATCGATGCACGAGCCATTGTGAATGCAATTCTTGGATTGCATGCAACGGGCGGATCCACCAATCACACCATGCACTTGATTNCGATCGCCCAAGCTGCGGGCTTGTCAGTCACTTGGAATGATTTTGCTGCATTATCGAAAGTGACTCCGCTGATTGCTCGCGTCTATCCCAACGGATCGGCTGATGTGAATCATTTCCATGCAGCAGGAGGGATGGGCTTTGTCATGCAAGAACTATTGGATGCAGGTTTACTCATCGGTGATGCTTTATCGATGACTGGTCGCACCATTGCTGAAAGCATCTCGGAGCCAACGATGACTGAGGGTCGATTNCAATGGGTCGCTGCACAGCAAGCATCACTTGATCCATCAATTTTGAAGCCGGTTGATGCACCGTTTCAGGAGACTGGTGGGCTTGTGCATTTGACCGGTAATCTCGGTGAAGCGGTGATCAAGACGTCTGCGGTTGATGCTGATCGACAGGTAATTGAGGCTCCATGCGTTGTTTTTAATCACGAAGAGCAGGTGAAAGCAGCGTTCCAGGCCGGTGAACTGAATCGAGACGTGGTAGTTGTTGTGCGCGGTCAGGGCCCGAAGGCAAATGGTATGCCCGAACTGCATGGATTAACGCCATCTCTGTCTGTCTTACAAGACCAGGGGTATCAGGTTGCGCTGGTCACGGATGGCCGAATGAGCGGTGCGAGCGGCAAAGTCCCTGCTGCTATCCATGTGTCACCTGAGGCAAAGGATGGTGGACCGCTCAGTCGCATCCAAACCGGCGATGTGATTCGATTGGATGCATCGACTGATCAATTGACGGTATTGGTTGATCAGGCCACCTTCAATGCGCGTCAACCAGCCCCAGTGCCTGAGCCTCAACATCCCTATTCCTGGGGCCGTTCACTCTTTTCAACACTCCGGCATCAGGCCGGCCCAGCAACCTTAGGTGGTGGGTTACAATTACTTCGGGAGGCTTGATGCATCCTGTTTTACATGAAGCGCTATCGCGCAGTCCGGTGATGCCCGTATTAGTCATCCCAGAGATATCGATGGCAGCACCCTTAGCTGAGGCGCTGGCTTCAGGTGGTCTAACTGTGTTCGAAATTACGCTTCGAACAGACTGTGCATTGGAGGCAATGGGTGCGATGAAAGACGCAGTACCTGAGGCCTTAATCGGTGCGGGAACAGTGACCAACGCTGACCGAATGCGACAAGCGAAAGATTGTGGTGCTGACTTTGTTGTGAGTCCCGGAACTACCAGTACGTTATGGAACGCCAGCATCGAACGTCAACTACCGATCCTTCCAGGATTTTCAAGTGCATCTGAAGCCATGGCATTGATCGAGTTGGGAAGTCGTTGTGGAAAATTTTTCCCTGCAGAAGCATCGGGTGGTGTGAATT